>JBBTWO010000001.1:0-1316 GCA_038062745.1 Patescibacteria group bacterium
ATGTTCGGTGATTTAAATATAAAGCTAAAGCAGTACCTCCGGCAAGATAAATTTTACTTTTTATGCCAAAGTTAAGCTTATTAACAACATTAAGCTGACTTTGATTTAAAATTTCTGGATATAACATAAGGATTAAGGTTTAAAACACCCTCTCTAAACTTTTTGTCTGAAAGGCTTACTCCCAGAATTTTTTGCCAATATGAAAGGGAACTTTCCAGCCATGTTCCGGGAGCAGGGTTTTTAATAGCAGACTTAATTATTGGATTGGAAAATTTGGAGAAGACCCACCTTACAGCTTTCTTATCACCTCTGTTGAGAACCTCAGTGATTATCTCTCGATCGACCCCGGGATCGGAAATATCAAGTTTGGTTAGATTATATGAGGCTAAATAAGGTTGTAAAAAATTAGGTACTTTTACCATAGACTAATTATACCCGTTTTGGCCGCTATCGCCTAGTATCTTCGTATTCAATCACTTAGTATCTCATTTTCATTTGTGGTAAAATTTGGGTATGTTAGATAACACGTTAAGAAATCGACTAAAAGATACGGTTTTCCAGTTTTTAAACCCCGATTCGGTTACTGTTTTTGTTTTTGGTTCAAGAGCGTCTGGGTTAGCATCTAAATTCAGTGACGTAGATCTTGGTATAAAATCAAAAGAACCGATTCCTGTTGGAACGGTTTCGGATATCGAAGAAGCATTTGAAAACTCAGATTTGCCGTATGGGGTGGACATTGTTGATTTTTCAAAAGTTTCTGACAAATTTAGAGAGATTGCGGAAAAGAGTATAATTTATTTAAATTAGGAATGACCAAAACAATATCGCTCCAAGAAGATTTAATAAAGGCAAACAAAAAATTAAAAGAGGCGCTTGACGAGGAGCCGACCGATTTAAACAAAGACGCTTCGATTCAAAGATTTGAATTTACTTTTGAATTGGCTTGGAAACTGATGCAGGAAATTCTAAAGGAAAACAGAATCGACACATATGGAGTCAAGGGTGTGTTTAGGGAGAGTGCCAGACTGGGGCTTGTTGAAGATCCGATTCCGTGGTTTGGTTTCTTGGAATCCAGAAATTTAACTATCCATACATACGACGAGAAGGAATCGCGTAATATTTATGAAAAAATCAAAGCATTTCCAGCCCTAGTTGATCTTTTAACAGAAAAGTTGCCGGCTTTTGTTGCCTAGTGTTTGGTCTCTGGTTTCTGGGTGCGATTGCTCTGAAGACATTTTTCCTCATCTTGCAGATTCGGACCTTGCGCCTAAGCGAAAATGACATCACAAGTTCAATTCATCCCCAAATATACTTTA
>JBBTWO010000002.1:0-2786 GCA_038062745.1 Patescibacteria group bacterium
TGCAAAGTCCTTAGGATCAGAATCTGGCAGCCAATTACTTGCTTGAGTGAAATCCGGCGTGTTAACTTTTTTGAACGAAGCAAATTTTTGGTTTTTGGTTAAGTTGTAAGAAACAATTGGATAAAACACCCAAACAATAATACCCACACCAATTAAAGCGCTAGTGATGGCGACTGTTCGTAGTAATAGTTTTGTTTTCATCTAATGTTTTTTGTTCTATCTATCTGCAGCGATTTCAATACTTATGTTTTTGGCAATACGTGGAAGAGATCCCAATCGCCCGGTTAACTGGGGTTTTAATTTAATCGCTGCTCGCGAAAAACCTGGAATAGTACTTAAATACTCCTGGGCATCGCGAGAGGATTTGCCTTTTATTTTTTTAGCTATCTCATCAGGATTCAAAGATGGTAACAAGTTGGCTGTAGTGTTGAGTTCAACTTCCAATACTCCCCCTTTGTCGTCAATAACAGTAAATTCGTTTTTAATTTGGTCATCACGCAAAATAAAGCCTTCGGGAACATCTGGATCAAGAACTGCTCGAGCCAATTTGTTTAATTCATCCTTGGAAATAACAGGGGCAGAAACTTCCGCCGTCATGGTTAGTTTCAATTCCTGGGCTTCATCTCCAACTTTTTTGTTAAAATCTTTTTCTGAAGCAGTAACCTCGGTAGCATCGTCAATTACAAGTTCATTGTCCGCCAAAGAACTGGTTAAACTCTCTTTTCCTTGATCTGTTAGGGTAGCTATTAATTTTTCTTCAAGGTTGCTTTGATCTGAAGCAGAAACAGCTTGAATTTCCCTGCTTGATCCTCCACTCATGGCAGTGTCAGCAACCGCATCTACTTCACTTTTTGGATAGTTCCCAACCTTAAAGGATTCATCTTTGGCCAGGTTGTATTCCGAACCAATATCAGCCGCAATTACGTCGACAATTGCAGTTCCAGGACTGGTTGGTGAAGTAGCAGCAGAAATAGAGGCCGACTGAGTAGGGTTAAATTTAAGATCCCCACTGCTTACTACTACTGTACTGGTGGTAAGTTTAACGGCGACAGAAGTCCCATTTCTAATTTGTACTTTCCCTTTAGCTTTTTCTCCCACTGTTTTTGTTCCAGTTGTCACACCACTTGTGTCTCCACTAACTTGCTTACTGACAATTTTTCCAGCAATAGTATTGCTACCAGAGTTTGACTTACCACTAGTATTTACAAAAATAGTTTGTTTTTTAGACAGTTCTTTTGGAGCAATGTATAAGGTTACTTGGGCTTTGACTAAAAACCACCAACCAACAAACAATCCCACAAAGATTGCCAAAATTGCTCCAGTTCCAATTTTGAAAGGCAAAGAGTTTTCCATTAAATCAGTTTGTTTAAAGTGTGGCTTGGGTAAATGCACACCTGTGCTTTTAATGGCCGGCATTTTAAACTTTGAAAAATTAGTAGTTACTTTTGCTAAAAATGATTTAGCCATCAATGGGGCTGACGCTAAAGCATTGGGGTGTGGAACATGGGATTGCGGTTGATGATGGGCAAATGAAGATTGGGTGTTGTTGGTAAATTCTTGGGTCACATCCTGACCTAAGGAAAACCCTAAAGTTCTTGGATCAACGGTTTGAGTTTCCAAGTTTTGGACATCCTCAGTTAACATACTTGTACTGGGTAAGTCAGCAGAGGGAGTTTCAACAATATTTGATTCAACAACTGATGCACCAGCAATTTCTGAGGCACCAGCCAAACTCACAGCAACAACTTTTTTCTGGGGATCCATGGTTTCTATTTTTGGAGTGTGTAAAAACTTTAGTTTTTCATATCTCATCCAATCAGCTTGAGTAAGTGTATCGCGTGCCAACTCTAATTCTCCACTTTTACCATTGTAAATAATGAATCTGGATGGATAATGATCTTCTACTGGGAAACGGGACAATCCTTCAACAATGTCTTCAGTCAAAGATACACTTCTGGCGACACTCACATTGCCAACCAAGTTTCCAAGTTTAAACAAAGAAACATCTAAATATTCACGTCCCAAACCAACAACAACTCCAGTTAAAGGAGAACCTTCTTCTGCTTTAACAAAATAGGCAATTGCTTCAGATAAAACTACAAATCCTGAAGGTTCTAGGGAAAGTTTAGAACACAGGATTCTTATTTTTTCCAAATAAATATCTTGGATATTCCCTTCACTTACCCAGGAAGATGGGACACCAAAGACAACTTTTGAAGGTTCCGGAAGATTTTCTGGATAACTACTGATGCAGTCTGAAAGAGCGGAATCTGCGGAGATTATTAATTCTTCATTAGTTTCCCAAGCAATAGAAGTACTGGTTGCAATTACCTTTGCTTTCTTACCCTCTGGTGAATCCTCAGTCGTCCAAATGGAGGCTTCAACCCATCCTGTCTCAATTACTAGTGTCCAATAATGTTCGGGCATATATACGTCTGACGCCAGCACCTGCTGACTCTTCTTTATAGATATTAACACGCCCACCTATTTCTGTCAGGTTAGTCACATGTGGCCCACCACAGACTTCTTTTGAGAACCAATAACCATTTGGATCGCCAATTGTATAAACTTTTACTTTTTCTTCATATTTTTCGCCAAAGAAAGCTAAAGCTCCTTCTTTTAAAGCTTGATCAAGTGTCTTTATGTCGTAAGACACAGGCAAGTTTTCCTTAATCTTAGAATTCACCAATTCCTCAACTTGTCTGATTTCATCTTCAGTTAATTTTTCCCCGTGAGTAAAATCAAACCTTAAACGTTCAACAGTAATATTACTTCCTTTTTGTTGC
>JBBTWO010000003.1:0-6546 GCA_038062745.1 Patescibacteria group bacterium
TACCTTGCTCGTTTATTGGTTTAGAATAATTGTGCAAAAAAAGGGCACTTGACAACGAGTACAAAAACAATTTGATAAGGTAGCCATCTTCAATGTAGTTCCCCCTGGAGAGCAGCCCAATATCTATACATTTACTAACTATGCAAGTAGAAATGTTGCCGTAAAAATAACCAAACAGTTTAATCGCACACTCAAGGAGCATTGTTTACAAACTGGAGTGTTGTTTATAGATATTTATAACCAGCTCGTCAATAAGGATGGAAAGCGGATAACAAAATACACACTGGACAGATGCCACTACAACACGATTATTGCAAAACTTACTCTTAAATATTTGAAAGATAATTCTTTTTCCAAATTCTTCCAAAATTAGTTTTCATCATTTTATCAGCGTTTTTCTTGCCAATTACTAAATACCATAAATCATAATAGTATTTTGCAGACCACCGCATAATAGTTAGGAGAGGAGATTTGCCATCAAAAATAATTTTCTCAAGCCAGGGGCCACGATGTCTCAACCACATTTCAGTTGCCATAACAATGTTCGAGGTATCAGCAGGAGTAAATTTAAAAGAAGGCAGCTTATCACCAACCACTTTATACTTAGTAGTACCTATACCAACCTCTTGGGCATATTTAATATGCTTTACCGTATCCAAGTCCAAACCCATTACACTACAAGCTGCAGCATCTAAAGAAACTCTGTCAGAAGAAGCAAAAATATAACCTACTTTTCTGGGGTTTCCAGTCTTGGGCCCTTGGCCATCCATACCAAAAAGTGCATCCATTACTGCAAAGGTAATCTTGCCTTTGAAAAAATTGTTAACGTCTGCAATTGCTTTACTTAAAACCATGTGGTGATTGTGTCGTAAGTCATGGATACAGCCCCACTGGTTTTTCAAAGCTCCAGTCATACCGGAATAAGAATGGGTCTTTAAAACCGGCATCGTGATAATAGTATCAGCGTTCAGAAGAACTTTACTAATCTTTAAGTTTTTTAGAACCAGCGCTTTTTTGAAAGAAACCACTTTAAAATCAGTATGCGTTAGATTAACTACTTTGGCATTATACTTTTCAACCATCTTTTCAATTCCCTGCACCTTAAATGATTTATCGGCATTCATAATCGCTGCCGTATCTGTATCAACTATAGTAATCGTGCTATTTTTGTGTTTTTTTGAAGAACGCAAAACTTTTAATACCCCCTCAATAACCATCGGTGTTGTTGTACACGACGGGTACATCCTGTCCCAAACCACATTTACCTTAAGAACTATGTTTTTGCCTTTTACATATCTTTCCCAGTGGGCAAGCTTCATCGCTTTTGCCACTGCTTTAAAAACATCTTTAATGTCTGTTGTTTTATCCTTTACTTTTGCGCAAGAAACAATACTCATAATTAAATCTACCTCACCCTCATTATTTTCTGTTCAAAAATTAGTTTAAAATATTGCTTGAGATTTTTACCGATTCGTAAACCGCTCTTGCCTTTTTTCCGACTATAGTCGTAGACAAAGGGTAGCTCAGAAATAATAACACTTGAAGTGAGAATTTTCATCAAAAACTCAGTGTTGGCAGTAAAATACTTAGTAGTAATTAAGTTTTTTCCATGAACCTTCATTGCTTTTTTTATAACCCAAAGAGAATAGGCGCGATAAAAATGGGTGTAATCCTGAAGACCGGGGTAGGGAAACAAAAACTTCAGAAGATTATTTGCTGACTTACTCAAAAACAATCTTTTGGTTGGAAATTTATGATATCTGCCTCCTTTGACATACCTGGAGGCAATAACCACATCTTTGCCGTTTTGGATTTCTGAAATCATTTTGGGCAAGAGTTTGGGGTTTGAAGTTCCATCACCCTCCATAACGACAACTACATCACTATCCTGACCATCTTTTACGATTTGTGTTAGGCCAGTCTTGAGGGCTGCTGCCACTCCTTTATTTACTTTATGGTCTAACACTTGAACTGGATTTTTCTTAGCCAATTTGTTTAATATTTCCAAACTGTGATCTTTACTTCCATCATTTACTAAATAAAACCTGTGAGGTTTTCTTTTCAAAAATTTTCTGGTGTTTAAAACACAATCTTGGATATTTTTTTCCTCATTGTAGACTGGTATGAGAATGCGAATCATAACCTGTAAAATAGCACCTTTTAAAGGTAAAATAAAGAACCGAATTGGAGAAAAACTTCTCAGATCTATTTCTCTTTAACAGCACAAAAGAATGATTGACCCGTAAGAGGGCGCAAAAAGGGAGGAAGCGACAAATATAGTGGTGCCAAGAATGAGAAGATAGACAGAGAGCTTTTTGTCGTATATGGCAAAAAATGCTTTATCACTTTTGAAACTTTTAAATCAGCAGTTTCCAACGCTTCGATTACACTTTGGGTATTTAAGGCAATTTTATGGTCTACAAAATTCCAATAAGCCTCTTTGGTTAAATCAATGTTTGGCTGCATTATTAATACTTTTCCGCCGTCTTTTAACAAATCCCGTGTTTTTTGAATTACAGCAACCAATTCATCTTTGGAGTTAAGGTGCTCCAAAAAATGACTAAGAATAATGACATCTATTTTGCCATACAATGATTTGGGAATCTTAAGAGCTGTAGATTGTAAAACCTCAACACCCTTTCCAGCAAATTTTTTGGTGTCTGGATTAGGGTCAACTGCAATTTTTCTTTTGGCTTTAATAAGGTTAAGTAGCTCACAATAGCCTGCACCCATTTCCAGGACAGTATCCTTCTGGCTGATATAGTTTTTTAAAAAATATTTGTAAACCATTAGCCAAATATTTTTCTTCCTGGTTAACTCTGATCTTGAAAATCTATTTCTATAAGTGGCTTTTAAAAATTGCATATTTTAAATTCAGCTATTTAGTAATATAGTCATCTTAAATCAAAGTGTCAACGGTGCTATGCTTATCTCTCTAAAATATTTTTTGTTTTTTGTCTTTACCGCAATTACCTACTACCAAATTCCCCATAAATGGCGCTGGCTTTTCCTTCTTATCTCCAGCTCGTTAATATACATAAGCTTTATCCCTATCTACATATTTGTAATGTATTTTCTTATTATTGTTGATTATTCTGTTGGTCTTCTGTTAGATAAATCTAAAGGGCAGAGGAAAAAAATTCTTTTATTGGTAAGCATTTTGTCAACTTGTTCAGCCTTATTTTTCTTCAAGTATTTTAACTTTTTTAACACTAATCTGGAATTACTGGCAAAACTAATCCATTGGAACTACTCCGCAAAAGTACTTAAGTTGGCAATTCCACTCGGACTTTCATTTCACACTTTTCAGAGTCTGTCGTATGTAATTGAAGTCTATCGCAAAAAGCAAAAGGCAGAAAGGCATTTGGGCATTTACGCATTATATGTTATGTTTTTCCCCCAATTGATGGCCGGACCAATAGAAAGGCCATATAACATGCTCCATCAGTTTCATAAAAAGCACAATTTTTTATATCAACAAGTCGTAAGTGGTTTACGACTTATGCTTTGGGGTACTTTTCAAAAAGTTGTCATCGCAGATCGATTGGCTAGTGTAACTAACCTCGTTTTTGACAAACCCTCCGATTTCACCGGTCTTTCATTGATTGTCGCTGCCTTTGCCTTCAGTCTGCAAATATTTTGTGACTTTTCTGGATATTCAAATATCGCTATCGGGGCTGCAAGAGTGTTGGGGCTTAATCTAATGATCAATTTCAGAAGGCCTTATCTTTCCCAATCTGTATCTGAGTTTTGGCGAAGATGGCACATTTCCCTTTCCTCTTGGTTCAAAGACTATGTTTATATTCCACTTGGGGGAAGCAAGGTTGGAGCACCAAGGTGGGCAATTAACGTTTTAATCACTTTCCTGTTGAGCGGGCTATGGCATGGAGCTAATTGGACGTTTGTTTTTTGGGGGGGGATAAACGGACTTTATCTAGTTGTCGAAAAATGGCTGGGGCTAGCTGAAAGTAAAGCAACCTTAGTTAAAACTTTGAGAATTGGTTTTACTTTCACTTTAGTATCTTTTACTTGGATATTTTTCCGAGCCAACAGCTTACCAGAAGCATTTTATATTGTTTCTAGCTTAACCACCAATCTGACGGGACAGCTACAGTCTCTATTTACAATTAACAGCATGCAAATTTTGACCCTAATTGCAGAGGACTCTCAAATACTCGGTTTGTCGTTGATTAACTGGGTTGCAGTCGGCAGCGCAGTCACAGTGATGTACATTGTTCATTTAATTGAAGAGAAGAGAAGTTTTGGACTTGTTTTTAGCAGTAAACCAATATACTTTAGGTGGATCGCTTACTATTTACTTATAATTTCAATTGTCTATTTCTCTTTTGGTGGTCAAGAACAATTTATCTATTTTCAATTCTAATGAAAAAAGATTCAATAAAATTTTTAATTAAAGTTGTTATATTTTCCGTACCTTTCATTATTTATATATTTAATGATGTCAGAGAGCTTTTTTTGCCATTCAGCTCCTATGCTTTTAGAGCTTGGGAATCTTTGGTAGTTTACAAGCAAAATTCTTATTTAACAGGTCCTTTTTACCCAAGAGCAAAACTCAAAGTAACCGAAGCGGGGGGAGATATCGCTTCAGGTAAGGAATATGCAATCAAGAAAGATGTTATTTGGTACACGGATAAATATGGCTTTAGAAAGAGTGACCAGGGAAAAACAAAGTACGAAGTTGTAATTCTTGGGGATTCTTTTGTCGCAGGGGCAGCCTTAACTCAAGATGATATACTTTCAGAAAAGCTAGAAGATAAGTTGAAAGTTAGCGTCTATCCTTATGCGCCATCTGATTTCAACGAATTTATCAAAGAACAAAGATTTACCAACAATCCACCTGACATTGTTGTTCTCGCCTTTACTGAAAAAATGGTTAGACACTTGCCTGGTATTATTGAGGAAAAACCAAATGTCACCTCAAAGTTAATTGAGCCAATTAGAATTCTTCCTGGAATGGACAAATTAGCAATAGCCAACGACAGATATCAAAAACAGAGCTTCCTACACTTCGCATATGCAAGAATTTATGAGATACCTCAAAACTTAGTTCAAAAATATATCTTAAGCAAAACACCAAATAATACCCCCTTTAACCTATCTACAAGCCAAATCTTCAACAACCTCAAGGCTCTTTTGTTTTGATTTCTCCCAGGTAAAATTATTGCTCCAAGCAACTGCCATTTTACTCAATACTTCTAGCTTTTTGCTGTCTGCCATTAGGCTTTCTACCTGGCTAACCATTGATTTGGGAGTTTTATCAGCACAGATTATACCATTAACATTGTTTTTGACAGAGTCAACTAATCCAGGAGAGGGATAAGCAATGACGGGTGTACCCACAGCATTGGCTTCTATATTAACCAACCCCCACCCTTCCCTAATCGAAGGATTTATCATAATGTGACTTCTGGCCAACAAGTCAAACTTTTTCTCTTGGGAAACAAAGCCAAAAAAGACAGTTTCCTTGTCTATATCAAGCTGCCGCGTTTTTTGCTTCAAATATTTAACATAGTTCACATCACCCTTACCAAGAATCCAGAATTGGTATTTTCTTGTTTTTTTAAGTAATGAAAAAACAGTCAATGCATCTTCAATACCTTTATCGGCAGCCAAAGCGCCAAGAAAAACAATTGTTGGCTTTTTTTCCTTTTCTGGCAATTTCTTTGGTAGATCAAGAATAACACCATGTGGTACTACAGTAATGTTTTCATTCTTAATACCAACTATTTGCAATTCCTTCTTTGCCGATTCCGATCCTGTCATGAAATGGGTATTTCGATAAAATAAAAAGAATAGTGGTTCAGCAAGAAAACCAATCGTTCCCAAAAGGTAATTCAACCCTAAAGGTAACGGGTATTTAAACCAAACTTCACGCGTCAACTCTTGAATGACTGCAAGTTTTGGACATCTAACATATAGCGGCGTAAAAAATGGCCAACCATGGAATTGGTCCACCACAAGATCATACTTGCCGTGTTTACCAAATAGATACCAGGCAAAGGCAAACAAATGAACTGTTAGATATTGGCTTCCATGTCTAATGATTTTTATGCCATCAATAAATTCTTCATTATTTCCACCATAAAAAGAAGAGGTAAAAAGAGTTACTTCATGCCCCGCCACAACCCAACCCTTCATATGTTCATGCATTACCTGCTCCGCACCACCTGAGTTTGGATGTTTTGGTCCTCGCCAAGAAAAAACTAATATATTCATTTGTCAACAAAAAGCTTTTTATTTTCCACAACCCATTTACATAACTTGGAGATCCCTTGTGCCACTGAAACTTTTGGTTCCCAACCCAACATCCTTTTGATTTTTCTTATATCACTAACATATATTTTTTGGTCTCCCGGTCGCCAATCAGAAAACGCTACATTTACTTTCTGTTTTAGGTTTTCCTCAAGTA
Source organism: Patescibacteria group bacterium (assembly GCA_038062745.1). GTDB lineage: Bacteria > Patescibacteriota > Microgenomatia > UBA8517 > UBA8517 > JBBTWO01. The sequence goes on from JBBTWO010000003.1 coordinate 6,431, forward strand.
GAGGCTTAAACTCATCCCAGACAGACATGGTATTTTTATGCCCACCACCAATATTGAATACTTGGCCAGATACTTTATGCATATTGTTGAAAGCCAATTCATAAGCTTTAGCTAAA
>JBBTWO010000004.1:0-3072 GCA_038062745.1 Patescibacteria group bacterium
ATGGTTAATAAAGGGATTGAAAAAAATCAGGCTCAAAAATATCTTGACCAAGTTAAAGCTCTGCAACCGAATCAGGAACTAATTGACATTTTTGAATACTTAGAAAAATCTGGCTTTGATAAAAACTGGTATCAATTTGAACCCACTCTTGCCAGATCGTTCTCCTACTCCCAAGGACCAATTTGGGAAATTGTAATTCCTGAATATTCAGCAGGATCAGTTGGTGGTGGAGAGCGATATGACGGCTTAATCGAAAAAATAACTGGTAGAAAATTGGCAGGAACCGGTATTGGCATTGGTTTTGATAGAACTCTGGAAGCTTTAGAAGCTTGTGGTCTCTTACCTAACTTTGAATCAATCACTAAAATATTAGTAACCGTCTTCTCACCTGACCTTTTTAACACATCAATTGAAATTGCCAACAAATTAAGAGCTAGTGGGATTAATACCCAAGTGTATCCAGATCCACAAGTTAAACTAGATAAACAATTAAAATATGCTGACAAAAAACAAATTCCCTATGTATTAATTTTGGGACCCGAAGAGTTGTCAACAAATACTGTAGTCGTTAAAGATATGCTGACAAAAACCCAGGTTAAGCTCTCAAACGACATTACCATCATAGACGAGTATGTGTCTGGCACTGTAAACTAATTAACATGATTGCCCGCAGGCTTCATGCTTACATTCTTTTAGTTATAGTTGCCGTTATTTGGGGAGTTGCAGCATCGGTCATTAAATTCACCCAGCAAGGTATTCCCACACTGCCCTTTTTAACCTACAGATTTGGTATCGCTGCTTTTTATGCCTTGCTTTTCTTTTTTGTCACCAAGTCAAAATTACCAAATAAATTAAGCGATTTGTGGCAACTAACCATATATGGCCTTTTAATGTCTACAGTTTCTCTGGGACTTTTATTTTGGGGTGTGCAAACGACATCCATAATTGAAATGAATATTATTACGTCAGTAGCTCCTCTTATTACTTCGATTATTGGTGTAAAACTTTTAAGTGAACATATAACCAAAAGAGAGAAAGTAGGCTTAGGTATCGCCATGGCTGGAACATTATTTACAATTTTTGAGCCCTTGGTTACAAATCATGGTCAAGGAATTCATGTAGTTGGAAACCTATTGATTTTTCTATATGTCTTGGTGAATGCCTTTGCTTCCCTTTTGGGCAAGAGATTGTTGAGAAAGAAAATATCAGCAGATGTCATGACGAATTTTGGTTTCATTGTTGGATTTACCTCCATAGCCGCAATTTCTGTTTATCAACTGGGAAGCCAGTCAATAATAAACAGTGTGATAAATTTGGATTTTAAGTATCACCTAGGAGTGTTGTATATGGCTCTTATCTCTGGCACTTTGGCCTATACTTTAGTCAACAAAGCTCAAAAAACAATTGAGATTGGCGAAGTGGCAGTTTTTTCATATCTCCTGCCTATTTTTGGTATCCCTACAGCAGTACTTTGGTTGGGAGAAAAGATTACTCCTGGCGTCATCATTGGCGGCATGATTATTGCCATTGGAGTGGCAATTGCCGAAACCAAAAAAAGAAGGTATAATTGAGCCTGACTGTTGTTTCGTAAACTCGATATGAAAGCAAAAATACATCCAACTTGGTACCCTGAATCAAAAGTAACTTGTGCATGTGGAAACGTGTTTACTATTGGAGCCGCAGTTCCCTCATTTAATATTGAGGTTTGTTCTGCTTGCCACCCATTCTATACAGGCCAAATGAAACTTTTGGACACAGCAGGCCGCGTTGATGCCTTCCGAAACAGAATGGCAAATTCAGGCAAGAAAATCATGAGTAAAACTGAGAAGAGAAAACTTAAAAAAGACAAGAAGATTCAAGAAGATCTTGCCAGACCAGAATCTTTGTCTGAATTGCGAACCAGTAAATAGTTCTTGAGCCACCCCCTTCCTTAAACATGGAACCAATACCAAACCAAACCGTTTACATTGAAATTAGAGGTGCCACAGGTGGTGATGAAGCCAAACTTTGGGGAGATGATTTGCTGCGCATGTATGCTCGTTTCGCAATCAAGAAAAATTGGAAGACTGAAGCCGTGGACGAGAAAACCGTCCGAATAGTTGGCCCTGCGGTTTGGGACCTGCTTAAAAACGAGTCAGGGGTTCACAGAGTACAACGTGTACCGATAACTGAGAAAAGAGGTAGAATCCACACTTCCACTGCAACAGTGGCAGCCTTGCCTGAAATAAAAGACTCAGAAGTAAACATCAATAGTGACGACTTGGAACTTCAGTTTTATAGAGCCGGTGGCCACGGGGGTCAAAACGTCAACAAAGTCTCAACCGCAGTCAGACTTATTCACAAACCCTCAGGAATAGTGGTTACAGCTCAAACAGAACGCTTTCAAGAAGCCAATCGTCAAATTGCTATGGACTTGTTGCGTGCCCGTCTTTGGGAAAAAGAGGAAGAAAATAAATCCAAAACTATTGCTGGATACCGATCTGCAATTGGCAGAGGGACAAGAAGTGAAAAAATAAGAACTTACAATTTCCCCCAAGACCGGGTTACTGATCACAGGATTGGAAAATCCTGGGGAAAGCTAGAGAATGTTATTGATGGAGATTTGGAAAAGATTATTGAATTAACCAAAGACATTCAGTAATTAAAAGTTCATACTCTTAATATCCCCGTCTGAATTAATTGTTAGAAACCGGGTAGTAGCATGCCTTTCATCGTCTTCTGGAGTAAAAATTAATCTCCAACCCCCACCAAAGTTACTAAGCCCAACTGTGCAATCATGATAAGCTGTAGTATCAGAAATTCGTGGCTTACCCAAATATAAAAATGACACAATAACCAGCAATTGATCTGTTTCTCGTGTTCTTACTGCAATAATTTTTGTTGAAAGATTTCCCTTTTTAAAGTTAAGTGTGGTATCCATCGCCTCTATACTATAATTAAATTCCGCTGGAGTATGCGTACTTTGTAATATTGCTATTAGTGTTTTTGCTTCAGGCAGTGTCGAAGAATAATCTTCCCCAAAAAGTATTATCCCTAAATCTTCAGCTTGTTGTTCAATCTCTGGCTTAGGTT
>JBBTWO010000004.1:3172-35519 GCA_038062745.1 Patescibacteria group bacterium
GCTTTTTGAAGTTGTTCATCTTCAGGTGTTTCTTCATTGTCTGTCATTTCTGTATCAGGCTTCAATCCCTTTTCGTTTATCCAAGTTCCATTTGGAGTTAACCATTTAGCTATAGTCACATGCAGCCCTGATCCCCCTTCAATTTCAATTGGTTCCTGAATTGTTCCCTTTCCAAAGCTTGTTTCTCCAATTAATTTTATTTGTCGCTGGTCTCGTAAAGCGCCAGCTAAGATTTCAGAAGCCGATGCTGAACCTTTATTAATAAGAACAACAGTGTTCATTTTTAGTAGTTTTCCAATTCTTTCAACTTTGTATTCATTTCTTTGTTGTTTGGCATTCTCTTCAATAACTACAGTTTTTGAAGATGGAATAAATTCTGAGGCCAAATCAACTGAAGCTTGCAAATATCCTCCAGGATTATTCCTGACATCAATAATTACCCCAGCAACTGCAGAGTTTGCAGCAACTTCAGTTACTACTTTGTCCCATTCCATTTTTGTTTCTGCCGCAAATTTAGTTACTTTAATAACGGCTATTTGCTTATTATCTCCAACATAAGTTAAAGTAACACTGGGAACATCAATCTTCTCTCTTTTTACTTCAACTTCAAAGGGTGTGTAATATTCAGCATCAAAAGGCTTACCCCTATCTTCCCTTACTAGTGAGAGTTTTACTTTTGTTCCAGCCTTGCCACGAATTATTTCAACCGCCTCAGACAGAGAAATTCCAGAAGTATTTTTATTAACAATATTTTTCCCCTCATCGGTTATTCCAACAATGTAGTCCCCTGCTTTAACACCTGCCTTTTCTGCAGGACTTGCTGGAAGCGGAGCAATTACCGCCAACTGAGGACCCCTAAACCCTATTTGAATCCCTATCCCCTCAAAGTTGCCTGACAGATCTTCATCAACAACTTTGTTTTGGGATGGTGGCAGAAATACGGTGTATGGATCCCCCAAAGAAGAAACCATACCCGAGATGGCTCCATAGAGCATTTTGGAATCGACTAATTTTGTTTTATCAAAGTATGAGGCACCAAGTGTGTCCCAAACTTTCCAAAAAAGAGAAAAGTCAAGATTGCCATGGTTTTGAGGAAGCGCTCGCGAAATTGTTACCTGTGGTCCACGAGACTTAACCTCCAATGCTTTTGTTCCCACCAGATACCCACCAGAAAAGGTAAAAAACAAAACTATTACGGAGAGAATTATATTTTTGGGATTTTTCATTGGTTATTTAGTCAGATTTGATTCTACTAAATTAAATGCGTCCTGTGAAGGGTAAGAGTGCCAAGTGTCTTGCACGTTTAATGGATTGAGCCAATCTTCTTTGGTGTTTGGCACATAAACCACTTCTTCCTCTGGAGGAAATCTTGGCTCGATCGGAAATATATTTATCCAAAGATTCAAAATCTTTGTAGTCTGGGATCTTATCATTTTTACAAAAATAACAACCACCAATTGCCTTGCGTTCTACTGGTTTTCGATTAGTGGTTTTTTTCTTACCTGCCATTGGTTATTATATTTTTGTCTTAAAAGGGAATGTCATCATCGACTTGTGGTTTTTCGGTTACTTTACCTAGCTTTTCTTTCTTTGGTGCTTGCTCCTTAACTTGTTCTGGTAATTCATCTACTCCAAAATCGGCTGGAACATCAACCTCTGACTCACTTTTCTTTGAATCAAGAATAATCATGTCAGAAATTACTATTTCTGTTCTTTGTTTTTGAGCTCCATCTTGGCCTTGCCAACTTCTGGTTTGAAGTCTGCCTTCAACATATACCTTCATGCCTTTCTTAAGCATTTTGGCACAAATCTCGGCTAGTGATTGCCAAGCTACTAAATTATGAAACTCTGCTTCATCTTTTTGATCTCCTGATTCGGTTTTCCATTGTCTGTTGGTTGCAAGACCAAAAGTACAGACTGCTGTTCCGGAAGGAGTATATTTCATCTCAGGATCCCGGGTCAGGTTTCCTATTAAAATTGCTTTATTTAAACTTCTTGCCATTGTTTCATTATACTCTAACTAGTAAATATCTAATCAAATCTTCTTCAAGTCGTAATTTGTCATTTAGATTTTTGGCTCCTGCTGCTTCCATCTGTAAGGGTATAAAAATATAGTGACCAGTTTCGCTTTTGCCAATCTTGTAGGCTAATTCTCTTTCTCCCCAATCCTCTACTTTACCAATTTTGCCTTTGAAAGCTTCAACCATGGAGGTAGCTTTTTGTTGAGCAGCTTTTTTCTTGGCAGAGCTAGCTTTGCCATCCAAGACGATTGTTAATTCGTAATTTTTCATTTCTACGAAAGTATACCAAACCAGGAGAATACATTCAATTAGCTGATGAAACAAATTATTCCTCTCCAAAAATCTTTAACCCAAGTACTTCTAGAAAATGCTTATCAAAAGTAATCAAAGTGGCTCCTGCTTCCATGGCGTGTGCAGCTATCCAAACATCATTATGGGGTATGGGTTTGCCTTTCAGTATCAGAGAGTACCGAACAGCTGCATAAATTTCAGCAGTTTTAGCTGTCACATCTAAAACTTGAACTGTTGATTTAGACAAAAATGAGTTCAAAATAGCTCTGTTTTTACCCTCAATATTTCCTCTTTTGAATCCAGCATACAATTCACCCAAAACCACTGAAGACATATAAACCACATCCGCGCTTTCTATTTGGCTGGTCACTTTTTTATAGCCCTTTGTAGCCAAACTATAGGAGTTTGTATCTAAAAGTATAGTTTTCACTGCCAATCCTCGTAATCAACAACTTCAAAATCTTCTAGTGCCTTTTCCAGCTGTTTATATTCCTCGTTAGTAATGGAGCCAAATATGTCATCAAAACTATTCTTAGGTGCATATGAAGCAGGTTGACCGAGTTTTTGTGTATAAGTATCATAATCTATATAGACAGCTTCAGGTTCGTTGTTAGAAAGCACAACGATCGGTTCTTTGGTCTTTTTAGCCCTTTCCGCCACCATTTTATAGTTCCTCTGAAGCTCGGTTGCAGTTGTTGTATCTGGCATTAAATTATTCATAATACTGTCAGATTATCATACGTATAATTATACGTCAAGTCAACTTCCTATTTTGAACTCAATAACGTCTCCCTCGGTTACTTGATAGTCTTTTCCCTCACTTCGTGCCTTACCATTTTCGCGGGCGGGCTTCCAACCACCCAAAGAGACAAAATCATTAAAGGCAACTACATCGGCCCTTATGAATTTTTTTTCAAAATCAGTATGAATCACTCCAGCAGCTGCAGATGCCTTAATTCCATCTTTGATAGTCCAAGCTCTGACTTCTTTTGCTCCAGCTGTTAGGAAAGTTGCGAGACCTAGGGTCTTAAAAGCTTTTTGAATTAATCTTTCAAGTCCTGATTTTTCAATTCCCAGAGAAGCTAAATAATCTGCTTGGTCGCCAGAAGGTAAATCTACCAACTGACTTTCTGTCTTGGCACAAATTGCAATTACTTGATTTTGGTCAACTCCAAATTCCTTGGCATATTGTTCCTCGAGCTTGGAAACTTTTGCTAAATCGTGTTCTGCAACATTTAAAACTACCAAAAATGGTTTTTTTGCTAAAAGGGGCAAAATCTCCACATTGGCATTCTTCTTTTTTTGATGTTTTTCAACCATTTCCAAATCAGCCAACTCAAGTTCAGTCTTTATAATCTCAAAATCATCTTTTGGAGAAACTGATCCTTCCTTTACTATGTCGCCATCACTAAATACTCTGACAACGTGGCAAATAGCGTCTACTTCACGAATATGAGAAAGGAACTTATTTCCCAAACCTTCTCCTTTGTGGGCTCCAGCAATAAGTCCAGCAATGTCTACAAATTCAACGGTTGCATTTACAATTGGTGGCAAAGTGGCCATGTTCTCAGAAGCCTTAATTGTTTCAGCTAGTTTTTCAAGTCTGCTGTCAGGAACAGGAACAATACCTACGTTTGGTTCAATTGTTGCAAAGGGAAAATTAGCAACATATGCCTGTTGCTTTTTCAAAAGTGCATTAAAAAGGGTAGATTTACCTACGTTTGGCAAACCGACAATCCCGACACTCAGACCATAACTCGACATTTTGATTCCTTTCTATCGGTAGATAACCTTGTATTTTCAGTTCTTTCTGATTTCCAATTATTTTATCTACAACTTTAAGTAGTATCGCTCTTTTGGCTTCAAAGCTCAACTCCTTTAGAGTTTCTTGTGCCAAATCACAAAATTTAGCAACATCAGACTCCTCAGGTAAAAGAACATTTGTTTCCTTAATTTCTTTATCTGCTTTATCAATTTGTCTTTCAATTGCATGTCTTCTAAGTTTGAGATCATCTATGGAACTTTTAAAAACACCCATAGTCACCATTCCTGAACCATAAGCTTTCAAATATCTTTGCTCCTCTTTACTTAGTTTTTCCAACTCTTTCTTGAGCATATCTACATTAATAGTTGTTTCATTTGTCCTAGATGATTTAGTGGCCTTCCAGAGCCTAATTTTGTCTACTATAAGATCTGGATTTGACATATAATTGGCTATTCCTTGCCAGACCAATTTATCTACTATTCTTGCATTCATGCCATGCTCGTGACAGCTTCTTGGAAGTGGGTGGCAATGTATCCTATCTGTACACCTATAATAAAGATGTTTACCATGTTGTGGTCCTTCCCCAGTTCTTCTTCTTCCACAATTACAATAGACCATTCCAACCAATAAATATTCATTTCTTCTGTTTCTGACACACAATTCAAAATTTATCCTTAACTGCTCCTGAACTTTATAAAACAAATTCTTTTCAATAATTACTGGTACCGGAATGGCTACCCATTCTTCTCTTGGTTTTGACTTTCTACTAGATTTAAGAACTCTTTTATACTTTTCGTTTTTTAGAGGTTTTACGGGAACAACTGCTTGGGATTTATTGTAATAAGTTGTCCCAATGTAGGTTTCATTCTTAAGAAGCCGCTGCAATGTGCTATGATTCCAAACTCCTCTTTCGCTATTTCTCGGTTTTATCCCAAGATCCCTTAATTTGCGAACTACTCCCCGTATAGTCATTTTATCCTCACCAACCCATCTGAAAATATCTTTAACCACCTTTGCCTCTAGCGGATCAATCTCATAGTGAGCCTCAACTGTTCTCTTCTTAGGTATTTTCTTATATCCATAGGGGGCAATAGTTGTGACGATGTGCCCTTCCCTAGTCTTTCTCAATTTACCAATTCGACACCTCTCAGCAATTTTACTTCTTTCATAGGCAGCAAAAACTCCTTTAACATCACGAAGTAACTTATCTGAATCACTTACTACTGGAGGTGTAGTTACATAAAGTATTTCTACCCCAATACCCAGTAATTCTGTTGTCACCAGTTCTTGAAGGAAATAATCCCTGGCAAGTCTATCTGGGTCATATACCACTACAGCTTCCCAAATTCCCTTAGTTGCATCCAATCTTAACTCATCCAAACTCGGTCTGACTACACTTGCTCCACTCCATCCATCATCAAGATATCTCTTAACTATTACGTGACCTTTCTCTTTGACAAATGTTTCAATTTCCATTATTTGTGACTCAATTGTCCTCTCATTCTCTTGTCTTTGAGTACTAACTCTTCCATAAAGTGCAACTAACATTATCTATCACCTCTCTTTCCAACGGTTTTTCTATCTAAAATAAATTTGTTTAAGTCTTTCTCTGAAACCCTGTATTTACCTTCAAGATTAATGGCTGGAAGTGCTCCCTTGGCAATCCATCTTCTAATAGTTATAGTTTTAACTTTAAAAAACTGTGCAACCTCAGAAGGAGTGAAGAATTTATCCATAGAATCACTGTATACTACTTTAGATAACTTTACAACACTCACTTTGCCCTCCTTTTATTAAGATAATCTGTATATTTTCTAACAAAAACAGCTCCCCAATTCTTAATTGATTTATTCTGAGTGATTTCACTCACCCACTGATAAAGTAAAGCATGATCAATATTCCAAGCTGCTTTTAAATAATGATTTAAATTTTGAGGTTTATCTGGCTCGATCTTTTCCAACAAATCCAAAGCAACAGATTGGTTTTTAAGACAAATGTCAGTGATCATTCCATTCCCTCCTCTTTATAAGATCCGATAACAATATCTTTATTTATATATTTCTTATCTTTTAATATATCTTTCGTTGCCTGAAAACCTTGAGCTTTTGAAGCTGAAACTTCCCTGTTTGGTAAGTGTTGGATACTACCATTTTGGTAAGTACCCACTTCCTGTATTGGTAAGTTTTTAGTTACTATTTCGGGAAGTTCCATATTACCTCTTTGGGAAAATCTGGACTTAATATTGATTCCAATTATTTTCTTAAACCTGCTAATTCTCTCGGGGTGTTTTTCTACAATTCTCCTTAAGTTGTTAATGTTGAGTCTGTATTCATCTTTAGATCCGCTCTTTATAATCAATCCAGAAATAATCAATTTGTCCAAAACCTCTTTGGCATGAGAATTTCCAATCCCAATACAAATAAGGTCTGCTTTTATTAGTGTTGCCCACTCAGAATGACAACCATACGTCAATCTTGAGATTAGAAGTAATACATTCTTCTCCCTTTCACTTACGTCAACTTGAATGACAAGGTCGTTTACTCCATGGGGAATCTGTATAAACCCTTTATTGTCAGTGACAGTTTTAGTTTGAATATTTGCTTCTTCCATTTACATAGTCCTTTCCATTTACATGTTCATATTGCATTTTCATTTTCTTAAGCGTCTCCTCAAATAGGATGAAGAAGGCCTCATTTATCCTTCCATCCATCTGGCTTTGGTCAATATTCATTTGCTCATAAGTGATGGCAGGTAATGTTTTTTCCATGGCTAAATCCTCCGCTTCATTACCTGGAAAATTTCGTTTTTGAATCTTTCAATGTTGTCACAAAAGTCTTTTGGTTGAATTAGATTTGCTGTTCTTGAGTAGTAACTGTCTATTGCCTTATCAACCAATTCAATTGGAGTAAATTTGAAGTAAACAGTATCTCCTTCTCTTTCAGTGCCATGATATAAAATATCTGGACAAGTCAACAAATAAGGGGCAAGATTCTTGTCCTTTTCATAGTGGAATCCATTATTATTTGTATTTTCCATTTTATTTTATTTGTCCCCATATTTGCCTCCTTGAATATGTCCTAACATAAAATATTTCGTTGTCAAATCGAGTTTTACAAAGCCAGTTTGGAGTTAAAACAATAAGAAATTTAACTTTAATTCAGTAGCTACTCCATTTTAATTCCATATATAATACGAATAAACTTAATGGGTATATGTTTCAGATAATACCAAATATTTTGGGTTAACCTTTGTTTAATCTGGAGTCCCAGGATCTTTACCCCCCTTTATGGAAGAAGTCTGACTTGAGTGAGGTTTGGGCCAAAGAATCTTATGGGAATATTTGATTGGTATTTAGTTTTTACTTCAGGAGACCAAGTAATGAAGGTGTTTACTTGTTTTTCATCTCTTTGTTCTTTGTTTATTCTTGAGCAATCCACCTCCCCCTGCCAGCCATCAGACATATCTTTTGAATCATAGTCTGGAATCCGCTGAACTGGAGAACCTGCGTCACTAATACCAACAAGGTAAGTTAAATAATTGCCTGCATTTCCAAAGAAACTTTCTTCAAAGTAGTATTGAGGAGTATTAGCTCCCTGGAATCTGTAACAAACCTTGTAATTTTCAGATTCTTTTATTTCACTGAAGGTTGTCTTGTTTAAAATGGCTTCAATTACGCCCAAATTTCCAAGTAAGGGATTAAAATCCTCACTTCTTGATACCATAACCAAAGAAATTACTTCACCATCTTTATCTACAACAGCCTGGACATAATAGTAATCGTCTACAAATACAAACTCACTTTCCTCTTCCTCTTTAAGCTGGTTTATAAAAGCAGGAGTTCCCAGAATAGATTTAAGATACTCAATGTTGATTCCAACTGATATTTTCTCCAAAATACCGTATTTATGCTCAATTTTAGACCTACCAAATCTGTAAAATAACCTTTTAGTCAAATCAGACGCTTGTGAGAACAAAACAAATATAAATAAAAGAAAAAAACCAATGGAAATTATAGAAGTCAATTTGTTTCTTTTCTTATTTTCCATTAAGTTCTAATCAGTTTTTTCTTTATATAGTGGCTTATACACGGGTAAATCGTCATCTGATTTCATTTCCGGTTTTGGTGTTTCAATTCCATATACTTTCTCAAGACAACTATGCCATTTGGGCAGATCGGGATTTCTTTTCATCTTTTGGACAAATTCAATATATTTCTCACAATTTCTGACTTCACTATTCTCTTTAAACGCATAGATTAACAACCCGAAAACTATGATCAAAGCTACAACAGCAATCCACCTCTTTAATTTAGTATCAAGTGTTATTTTAGGCATATTCTTGCTTCAAAAGACACATCTTATGTGGTAGCTACCATCTTACTTCACTTTTAAGATTAAAAGCAACATGACAAGGTACAAAATTAATATAAACTTTGGAAAGAAGGTAAAGAAATTCAGAAAATTCCAAAACCTTTCCCAAGAACAAATGGCAGAACAACTTAAAGTAAGCAGAAATCACATTGGAAGAATTGAGAGAGGTGAAGTTAATATAAACTTAGTACTAGCACAGAAGATTGGAAGACTTCTCAAAACTCAGGCTTCAGATTTGATCTCTTTCTAGAGTCTATTTAGTCAAAATTTTCTATTCAGAAATAGCCCCTTATTTAAATATTCTAGCTTTTGATATTCGCAGAACATCTTCCTTTGAAAGCTCATATTTCTTTGAACTCTTTTCCCATTCATCAAGCATTCTTCTATAAATATCCAGAGTAGAATGATGGCTGTTGAATAAATTTCCTCTTCTAAGTTCTGAAAACCTTCCTCCACCTGATTCACAGAAAAAACGTGCATATGAAAGATATTTCACCTCAATGGGGCTATTTCCATCAAAACCTACAAATTGAATATCCATTTTGTCTACCCCCTTCTTATCTTTCAAATTGGAATAAGCATCATTTAAAGACCTAAACATGCTGAGAATTTCAATGACTTCACGGCACTCAGTCCCGCTTAAGGTGTCTTCATCGTCATAAATATGCTGTGACATTTGAGAGTATTCCAACTCATATCCACTTTCCAAAGCCTCTCGCTTTTCTGCAAAAGAGGCAGCCTCATGAGGATACAAAGCCTCCAAGATGCGATACTGATTAGATAATATCCAACGTTCAGTTTTTGTAAGTTTCATTGAATCAAACAATAACATTTTCCAATAGATTTCTCAAGCCTGAAGTTTTCTGACCCATCTGCACTTGTAGTGAGTTCGTAGAAACACATCTGTATTTCAATTTACAATAGTTTATGTATTGTTTTGAAGCTGTTGCCAGATATATTTTCTAGAATTTTGGCAATAAAGCAAATAATCTGGATTGTCTCTTTCTGGTTTGAAAATTTCCCTAAACAAGGTCTGAAATTTAGAACCTAGGCTTGGATTGTCATCCTCGTTAGAAAACCATTTGAGTACTCCCCAAACCCTTAACTTTTGTCCAACTTGAGAATCATAAAAACTGTCAAATTCACTTGCTGTTAGTTTTTTATATTGTAAATCACCAACAAGCTGGCCATGAATGCTTGCATCTTTTGCATAGTCTATAGACATCCTGCCGTTTAATTCACCTGACGAATCAGCTAATTCGTGGATTAAATCTATTACATATTCTTTAGGGAAATCTCCAGAATCAACATTTTGAGAAAGTACTTCCACTGCTTCTTTTAGCTCATGTGAACTTAGGGTAAGTCTTGAAGACATAAAACTCAAAGAAAGAAACCTCAAGTTATTTAGCGTTAGTATCCCCAATCTTTCCAAAGAGACTAAGACTGTCTCTCTTATCTCAGGCTTTGACAAGCCGCTTCTTTTCCATTCAAATCTAACCTTTTGAATTTCTGTGTCAGGATCAAAGGTTTCCCTCCTTAACTTATTTAGTTCATCTGAAGCAATCTTTGTGCATTGGTCAAGTATCTTTTGTCTTTCATCTAAATTCCACACTTCCTTTGATAATTTATTAAACAGATCATTTTGTAAACCTACTTCCCATTTTGCATGTTCTAGGTACATGGGAGGTTCAATAATCCCCTGTCCAACTGCTTGGGCTAATCCCTCTGCGTAAACATCCAATACAGTCGAGGCTGACTGTAAATCTAAGTTTTCAATAACTGGTGCTTTCTGTTCTAACCAGATAATTAGTTCTTTTCCGCGGGTTCTTTCTTTACTTGCCATTTGTGGCAGTGTAAATTAGAAAATACAAAATGACAATTACCAATTACTCTGCAAAGCAAGTATTAAATTTACTTTAGTTTATAAACTCTTCTGGCAAATGGTACTGTCTCTTCTTGATGATAAATACCTTTTGATTTTATATCTCCGGCAATTATATGAATCTTAGCAATATCAGCAAAATTTACTTTTGGATAGAAAGCAATTTCATCCTCCACCACATAGATAAATGGATGGTTAAACCTAGCACCATAACTATCAAGAGCCATATTCATAAGTACTCCTCCTGCACCAGAAGCACCAACATAAAATCTCCTGTCTTGAGGAGAATCTTTTAGAGAATCATAAGTGTTTGAATCGCTCCAAATCTTGGGCTTAAGCTCCACTAATATTCTAAACTTCTCGCCCCTTGAAGCGTGAAATAAAGGAACGTCCTTCCAATTAGAAAAGGCTACAAATGGAGAATTTTGTGGAGCTTGCCAAAATAACTCATCTTTTCCTGCACCAGCATAGTGTTTTTTAAACTCATAATTTGGATCTTTTCCCTTCAATTCTTCCTTTAGTTTATCAAAATCGCCATTGAATTCACGCAAAGCATTGCTTTCTATACCCTTCAACAAAAGAGTTTCAATGTCTTTCTGATTTAGATTTCTCATTCCTCTAAACAAAACTCCAATTTCAGGTATATATAACTTCTTGAATATTTCAGCATTCGGCCAAAGAACGATTTGTTGAGATAGTCCTCTTTCTTCTGCAAATCTCTGAACATTTCTAACCATCTGCTTGGTTTCAACCATCTCCTGTCCTTGTGGAATTCTAAAATCTTCTGGATTCATTCCCCAAGTTCTAACAATAAATTCAATCCATCTTTCAGAGTTAGGGATATCACCAAGATTTAAGACATCAGAAACTTGTTCAATGTCCCCCTCAAATAAAAGCATTAGGTCTTTTATTGGAGTTATTAAATAACTCTTTTGAGGGTCATCAATAGCTTTAATGTCAGATGCCAATCTGAATGCTTCCTTTGGATCTGATTTGGCTAGATCAACAACTTGTTTCCCAAATTCTGCCAGATCATCTACCAATTGAGTAAATTGATTTACCCTAACTTCATCTGAGCCTTCTAAATTAAAATTTGGGTATTTGCTTAAAACTAGTTCTTTGGCTTCTGAATCACTTCTTTCATGGTCAATCTGAGGCATTCTTCTCAAAGTTTGATTTAGTGGGCTCTCAGACAAATAACTCAAATTAATATCTTTATTCTCAGGCATGACTAAATTATACCAACTACAAGTAAATAAATGTTCCCTTGTAATCTGGAATTGGAGTTTGGGGAGAAATTATCTTTCCAAGATTATCTCTTTGGCTTATTTCCCTAGCTTTATTTGGCTTTGGGAGGTTGATTAAGATAGTAAATGGAATTCTCCTTTGGAAGCTGTCTAGCCTTGAATTACAATTTGAAGACCTACTATCCCTACTGACAAGCTCATATCCCAACTTTACGGTGTTTAGATCTAATAATGATATTTGTACACATATTTCTGCACCACTCCTTCCTACAATGATTTTGCTTATTATATCTCGAACGACCTTGAATTTCTCACTGAAATCTAAAGCTGCAATTATTTTTTTGCTTCTTCAACTAACTCATCCACAAAATAATAGTGCGTTGGTGTGTGGAATAAGTTAGTCTTTAGGTTTTCCAATCCAAATACTAAATAATCTCTATGTACCAAGTGTACCTCCTCTTGAGGCAACTGAGTTTTTTTAGGAAAGATTTAATAACGATAAGGCATCAGCCTTTTTGATAGTTTTTGAAAGCCATCCAGGGATTTCTGGTTTGGATTCGATCTCTGTAGGGGTCATCCAAAAAACTTCATTATGTTCTTCGCTTAGTTTTACTTCTCCTCCAATCAACCTACAAATAAAATCAACACCAACTAATTGAAAATTATCATCTTTTGTAAATGTCCAGGCATTAAATACTTGTTTAGCTTCCACTGTAAGTCCTGTTTCTTCTTTTACCTCTCTAATAACTGCATCTTCAAGTTTTTCTCCAAACGACACTCTACCTCCTGGCAAATCATAAGTCTCAGGATTAATATCCTCCTTGTCACTTTTTTTAAGTATCAAATATTCTCCTTTTTCGTTGTGAACAATTGCTTTAGTGGCTACTCCAAAAATTTGCATATTTAATTTTAATCGAAAATATCACCAGCAGCAATGGAGTGTATTTGGTCACACACCCCTGACTTTGTATAATCAAACAGCTATAATATCATCAAATTCTTCTCTTGTGGGTGCATCATCTTCAAGATATGCAAGTTGCTTACCTAAATTGTCTATTCGCTTGGTTAATTTTTCATCAACTCTATCTATTTTCTTATCAAGATTATCTATCTTTGTTCCAAGCTTATTCTCTACATCATCAATTCTTTTTATAAGCTCTTCTTTAAGAGCACTTTGGCCGTTAATAATTGCTCGAAGCATTGTTTGAGTGTTGTCCATGTTAATTAGTATAGACTTAATAATTTGAAACTTTCAAGAGTTGATTGATTGAGGCCTCTGCTCTACTATTAACCCTGGATGACAAAGTACCGTGAATATTTCAAGAAAATGCTTGATGAGAACCGCGAATTGTTTGCTGAATTCAAAAACATTCATGACCGCTATGGCCTTGACATGAACAATCTCCAAGAAGAATTCAATGAAGTCGGAAAAAGAGTTTTTAAGGTTATAAGAGAATATGAAAACAGACTATGCAACCGAAGTGAGAGTAATGGTTACGGCTCGTATACTGGAAATCTGGCTCAAAAGTTCATGGATGAAATAAGAGGTCTTTTCCCCCATATCGATCGAGTTGGAATTATTGTCAGAAAAACTCCTGCCAGTTTAGCCATTCCTAAACTTTCACCTGTTAGCAAACCAGAATTTAATTTAAAGAAGCTCCGTCTTTAGTTAAATCTTTTGACTTTAAAAAGTTATTGCAAAATCAAAAGTTGGTGGAGTTAATTGGGATTCTTTAATTTGGGTGCCACTCAATTGGCCATCAACTTCATTAATGCTTTTTTCAAGCTCCAATACTGCAGAATCAGTTGCGTAGCGTGATGGAACCACAATACTGGTTGGCGTGGCGTTAATCACTACCTCTGGGATTGGTGTAGGTACTGATACCACTTTCTTACCATTTGACAGTGATTTATACATACTTGCAGCAACTAAAAGAATACACAAAACTACAAACACTGCCAGAGAAATCATTAATAATTTATTCTTATTAACAACTGGAACAGATTCACTCGCTTGTCTTTTTTCTTTAATTCTCTGCTTTAATTTTTGGATAAAGCCTTTCAGTTTACTTATATCTTGTACCACAGCATCTTGTGGTACAACCGGCTGGTTAACTCCTTCTGGAACTATTGGTTGGGTTGTTGGTTGGTTGGTGTTTTCTGGGTTCATTAGTCTTGAGTTTTAATTTCTGTAATGATTTGCTTTAAGAAACTATTTGCTTCTTTCAAATATTGTAAACTTTCTGAAAATTTGCCCTCTGCTGCGTTATAAGTAGTTATTTTTGTCTTATCAGTTAATTTTAATTTATTAATTAAAGCCCAGCCTTCTGTTTCTTTATCTTGACTCCTACTGACTCGGTTTTTAACTTCCAGAATCCATCTTTCAATGTCAGACGTATCTTTATCTCCATTTGCTCGTATCTGGCTTACTTTGGTTTCAATTTTGCCAGTTAAGTCAGAAATAAGTGTTTGAAAATTATCAGTCTTTCCATTAGATACTAAAAGAAGGGATTTATAAATCGTTATCTCTGTTGATTTGTAGCGCTCAGCTGCTGCATCAGAATCTTTCACTAAGTCCTCTAAACTGGCGGCAGAGCTAATTGAATCACGGTGAGTTTTGTACCAAGCAACATCAGCATCAATTAAGGAATAATAAGTTTCTCGCTGAATTGCATCCACTCCCTTGGTTTCTGCAAGTTTAAGGCGAATTGCAGTTAAATAAGTTATCGTTGCCTGGTCCCTGGCTTGTAACATTTTTGCAGTAGCCTTCTGGGCTTCTTCTTGAGAGATTAAGGTTCTTGATTGTAAATATTGAGCCCGTTTTAAATCATATTCACTATGGGCCTTTTTATACAAATCATAGTTGTAAGTATAGTCTTGATATGCCCTATTATAGTCAAAATCCTGAGCTGAAGTTTTGGTTGCCAAAGCCGACACTAAAAAAATACCAACCACCAAAAATATAAATATTTTTTTCATTAATTTATTATAAACTACTCTTCTTGACCAAAGCTAGACAAACACTCTCTGTATTACTTTAATAAACAAGTTTTAGTTTTCCCCCACTATAAGTAACCAATGAAGAATTTAGCGATTTTATTTGAATTCTATATAGGTTTTTGCCACTCCAAAGATTTAATTTTGGTGATGACACTCGAGTGTAATCTGCATTATTGGTAGTTGAAAGCTCACTTCCATTAACGATTATTCCACTAGTAACATCCTTTAATCTTACAAAGGCTTGACCATTGGCATTGGCCACTTTTAAATTTGTCTCAAGTGTTACATAGGCTGTGCTTGAGAAATCATTTGCCAAATCAATATACACATCTGAATCTTCCACATCTACCCAATCGGTTGATTGAGTTGACCAAACAGACCCCATGGGTATATAGCTAGTTTTAGAACCAGAAGTGGTTGAAACAGAAGTTGATGGTTTAGCCGTTGCAACAGGTGCTAGTGGTGTTGTTTTTGGATTAGCCGACAAAGTAGCAATAGCTTGAGAGATTGCAGTTTGCAATTGTTGTTTTGTTATTGAGGGTATAACAATTTGTTGTTCGGTTTTATTTACTTCTAGCGAATAGATTTCTTTTAGTCGCTGATCAACTCTAAATACATAACCAAATAGACCAAGAATTGATACAACCAATAAAATGTGGGCAATTAAACTAAGATTGAGTTTTGACATTTTGGGCAGTGACAACAAAACCTTGCTGAGTGTCTTTTACAGTATACCCCATGTTTTCAATTTCTTGCCTGACCTTGTCTGACTCTTCAAATTGACCTTCAAGTCTTAATTGTTCCCTTCTTTTAGCCAAGTCCAATACAGACTGAGGGGTGGCTTGTTTTACTTCCAAAACACTTGCGAGATTAAGTCCCAAAACTTCATCAAAATTCATTAATAAATCATATTTATCTTCAGAAGGAATGTTACTTTTAAGCATTGACCACACAGTGGCCAATGCCATTGGCATACTTAGATCATTATTAACATTTTGGTTAAACTCGTTTTGATACTCTTGTGTCTTTTGACTTTTTTCATTAGACAGCATCGTTCGACTATCGTCTTGTTTTCTCAAAGCTATTACTTGTTCACGTAAATTATTCAGCGCATTTTGGGCTGACTCAAGCGACTTCCAGGTAAAATTCATGACGTCCCGGTAGTGGCCAGTAAGATACAGATACCTAAGCGCTAGTGGGTCAAAGCCTTTGTTTAGAATATCGGCAACTGTGTAGGCATTCCCAAGACTTTTGCCCATTCTTTTCCCATCTACTTTAATGAAAGCTCCATGTACCCAATAGTTAACAAATTTTTTCCCAGTTGCTCCCTCACTCTGGGCAATTTCATTTGGATGATGTGTGCTTCTTAGGTCTTCACCCCCAATATGCACATCAAAAGTTTCCCCCAAGTGTTTTATGCTCATTGCTGAACACTCAAGGTGCCAACCTGGCCACCCGATTCCCCAAGGGCTTGGCCACTCCATGTGTCTTTCCCCTGGTTTTTCACTAAACTTCCAAAGTGCAAAATCCCGTGGGTTTTTCTTGTCTGGATTTGGCTCGATTCTAGCTCCTTCTTTTATAACGTCTAGTGTTGATAATTCTCCATATTTTTTACCTGTGATTGCTTCAAATGCAACAGTATCAAAATACAAGCCATCATTAATCTTGTAGGCAAAGCCATTGCTTTCAAGTTTTTTTGCCAAATCTATTTGTTCTTCAATGTAGTCCGTAGCTTTAGTAAATTTTGCGGGTTTTGTTAAATTAAGTGCTTCAAAATCTTTTAAAAACGCCTGGGTGTAAAACTTGGCAATATCCCAAGCGTTTTTGCCTTCTTTTCTGGCAGCTTTCTCTAGCCTATCCTCTCCGGTATCTGCATCTCCTTCGTTATCACCCGTTAGGTGGCCAACGTCGGTTAAATTCATAATAAAGTCAACGTTATAACCGTTATATTTAAGGACTCTTAAAAGTAAATCAGAAGTAAGATAAGTTCTAAAGTTGCCAATGGTTGCATAATGATAAACTGTGGGTCCACAGGTATACATTCCAACTGTTGGAGGATTAATTGGGACAAACTCTTCTATCTTTTTGGTTAGTGAATTATATATTTTTAACATATTGTCGCTTGTCAATTTTCGTTATTACGTTTTTGTTCATCTAGTCGATCAGCGTATTCGGAACACTCACGAACTAGGTAATCATCTACTCCTAAGTAGTCAGCCTGATTGACGATTGATCTGGCTAAAAAGGTAGAAATAGAATTGAGATTCTCCGCTCCCTGCAAAGCAAAAACATCACGTGTTCTTCTGTCAACTTCTATTATTGATTTTATGTATTCATCTCTATTGATAGGTGTCACAAAAACCAACGGTAAGCCGTAACGCTTAAGTAGAATCTGTGCAAACTCTCTTGAAACCCTACCATTTCCTTCGGCAAAAGGGTGGATTCGAGAAATCCAATACATACAGTATGAAACAGTTTCGATTATCCCTTTGACACTAAAATCTCCAGCGGATTTCTTTTTGTCTAAGTCAACGATCCTCTTATCCATCCTAGACCCAAAATTAGCCATTAATTCAGGAATGAACTTATGATCGGCAAAAGCAACTGTCGCTGACTTTATACTAACGTTTCCGGTTCTGTACTTTCCAGCAACCTGACCAGCATCTCGTCTTGACTGATCCATATCTTGTGGTAACAATAACCTAGAATTCAATTCTCTAACAATTACTTCAGAAGACGGTATATGTTCAAGTTTGGCCATATGGTCACTGAACCTCAATGCCCACCAATATCTGTTTGTAAAAGGTTCCTCAAGATTTGTAAGACTCAAACCTGCAGTTTCATGCATAAAATATTCATTGTTATCAGGACTAGTTATCATCTTTTTTTCTTTCTAATACCTGAAATTCATATAACCTGTTGATTATTTTTTCTTTCTCAAGATTTAAGTCGGCGAGCCCTATTACTTGCTCAATCGATTCCAGTGAAAATTGCCAACCTTCAATAGCAAAGGAGCAAACGAAGTTAACAAAATAATCCGCATCCGGTGATAATCTATCAACCCCTTTATTTTCTGGATCTTTGCGCATTACTTGCAATTATATCAAAAATATCAAATTTTTAACCACTGGGTGGTTTTCTGACTTCTGCTTTGGTAGTTCCTGTTGGTGTAGCTGGTCCTTTTTTGCTCTTTTGGCCCAACATATTTCTTCTTTTCTTTCCTTGAGCAATAACAGCTCCAAAAAAGCTTTGTTTCTTTTCTTGCTGCTGATAATGTTGAGTTTGAACTTCTTGTTGTTGCACCTGCATTTGCTTTTGGTCATCAAATTTTCTAATGTCTTCCAATTCTTGCTCCAATGCCTGCATTAATCTTTGGCTTTGAATTTTTAGTTTTTGTTCATCGGGAACTTTTTTCTCTGGACTACTAACCTGATTTGATTCGGTTTGAGGATTATATCTTTGTTCAGAAGAAGTTTCTGTATTTCTGACTTGGTTAGTTGCAGCTTTTAGAATTTCAAATGGTTCCTTGGCAATTTGTTTGGCAACTTGTTGGACAATGGTCTTGGGCATATATATTTTTACAATTCTCTTCTGCCAGCTAAAGCTTGATTAAGAGTATTTTCATCAGCATATCCCAAATCAGCTCCTGTTGGAACACCCATCCCCAATCTGGTAACTTTAATTTTTGGTGTTTTTATTTTTATTTGTTTGTCTATATACATCGCTGTTGCATCTCCTTCCATAGTGGGGTTGGTGGCAATGATTACTTCTGAAATAGTGTTTTTAGTGTTGCCTACCCTTTCCAACAAGTCTGCAATAAATATTTCATCAGGACCAATATTGTCAAGTGGGCTAATTGAGCCATGCAGAACGTGATAAATTCCTTGATATTTGCCAGTTTTTTCAAAAGCTAAAATATCAAGTGGTTGCTCAACTACTAATATGCAAGTTGTGTCTCTTTTACCATCAGCACAAATATCACACGGATCCTGCTCTGCTATATTTTTGCAGTTGGTGCAAAATACAGTTTCTTTTTTTAGGTTCTGTACAGAAGTAGCAATAAAATCTAATTCATGTTGGGGAACATGTAGCAGATAATATGCTAACCTCTGAGCAGACTTTGGACCAATGCCCGGCAACTTCTCAAATGCTTCGACTGTCTTTTGCAATGGTCTTGGAATTTTCATTAATTGTTTGGTAGCGAGAACTATTGTAGCCCAATAAGTTCAAAAATGGCAGCGGTGTTTGGATCCATTAATTCAAGACTTGAAAAACTGCCATTTGTGGCAGTTGCTTTTCGGTCAGTTACTTTGCCTGAATAATCAGTTCGTCTAAACGTAAAATTACTAAAGGGAAGGTTATTATATGTAATAGGTGTTGCTTCTGAATGACTGCCCTTTGGGTCATAATTAACCACCAATGTTTTTATTCTGTTTTGTTTTTTGTCATACTTTGAAAATGCTTTTACCCACGACCCTTGTCCTTGGGTACTAATGCCACTTCCAGTTATTCTATTTAAAAAAGCAAATGCAGAGTATCTGGGTTTCTTTTCAGGAGTCCCATATTTTTCGTGAGTTAGGATTCCCCACCTACCCCAAAGTTTTTCAGGTCCTGGACCATCTTTAATTTCAAAGTTAAAAGCTTTGCCAATTTGATCTTCCAGTAGTGCGGAGGTAGCCAGTGTGTGAATTGCTCCAAAGTAAGTGTCATAACCTTTGTCATTTTTGCTATTGTGGCCGATTTCGGTAATGATTAGTTCTGCATTTGCATGATTTGTTGAATTGGCGATTAATTCTCTGGCCTTAAAAACGTCTTTTTCAATTTCATCCA
This sequence comes from Patescibacteria group bacterium, assembly GCA_038062745.1. GTDB lineage: Bacteria > Patescibacteriota > Microgenomatia > UBA8517 > UBA8517 > JBBTWO01. The sequence continues at coordinate 22,579 of JBBTWO010000004.1, forward strand.
AATCAGTGGTGTATCTGTGCCAAGAATAAAAATCCAATCTTAGGTTATTTTGATCAACATATTCTAAAAGTTTGGTGACCCAATTTTCATACAAAGATGTGGTTGCAGGACCACCAAATTTAAAGACATTGGCATTTCTGACGCGTTGGGCTGCAATAGCTGAGTGGTAATACAAATCAAGATAATTTTTTCCACCATATGTTTTAAACCCTCCAAATAAGTCTGGCTCATTCCAAACTTCATAGTAAACATTACTTATGTTCATCCCCCCTCTACCGCTATAGTGTTCAATTGTTGCTTGAACTAAATTTTCCCAGTCTCCCCAATTGTTGGGGATGTCTGTTTCATTACTTTTGGAAAGAACAGAGGGCATATATGACAGCGAGAAAAATGGTTTTGCGCCAGAAGACAGAATATCATTCACTGTTTGATCAAGTGAAGAAAAATCATACGTAATTTGGCCGCCATTGCTCCTTACAACATTATGAAAATCATAAATATGATCGATTCGTATGTATCTGGGTGCAAGAGGTTTAATGTCAGCCACAACTGGTGCAAGTGACCTTCCCTGTTCCTCTCCTCCTTGGGCAAGGTTTTTCCAAACTCCTGGTTTTTCTCCAAAATCAACAGCTGCATCAATCACCAATGCTGCATTGACCCCACTGGCTTTATTGAAAAAGTTTGTGGCTTGAGGAATAAGATACAGGGCAACAGGAAGAGAAAGTAGTAAAACTGCCAAAATAATTAGTCTGGTAACTTTTTGTTTGGTATCTGATGGCATATATTAAGAATAACAAACTCACTCAAAAGAAGATAGAAATAATTATTGAAACTCGTGAATATCCAGAAATAGTACCGATAGGTACTTGACAAGTCCTATATTTGGTACTAAAATAGGCCATGAGCGATATAGCAGCAACCCAAATCAAAGTCACTTTACCAGATGAGCTTTACCTACATCTCAGAAGTAAGGCTGAGAAGTTTGGCTTGAGCCTTTCTTCATATATACGACACCTTGTCATAAACGATGTCAAAGATGTTGATATCCCCACTTTCAAAATGAGCAAACAAAGAGAAGAAATTGGATTAAAGGCAGAAGCAGATTATAAAGCAGGAAAAACCAGACTTATAACGGATTTTGACGAATATTTCGACAGTTTATGAACTTAATCCATGGAATTTAGAAGCACGCCCTTATTCGATAAGAATCTATCCAAGAAATTGAAGAAAAACCCTCAATTGCGGGAGAAAATAAAAAAACAGGTAGATTTTTTAAAAACTAATTTTCGACACCCTTCCCTGAAATTACACAAACTCACAGGTAATAGATCAGAAGAATACTCAATCTGGATAGAAGGAAACTTAAGAATTACTTTTAAATTTAAGGGTAATGTGGTTTTGTTTACAGATTTGGTTACCCACGACCAGTATTAATTTATCTTCCCAGAAGGCCTTGGAGGCCACCACCCATTTCCATCATTTTCTTGGCGGCTTCTTTTTGTACTTTTTTGAAAGCTTCATTAATTGCTTCTGCAACTGCTGCATCTGTCTTACCATTACTTTCAATGTAAACAACTTTATTTGAAGCGGTTACTTTTACTTTTACACCTTTGTGATCAATGGTCTCCGTAATAAGTTCAAGTTCTTTTTGAAGCTTCATTGCTTCTGATCTCATTTTGGCTAAATCTTTTAATTGGCCTAATTTATCAAACATATTTTTTATTTTTATCCAAAGATTTTCTTTGCAGCCTCAAGTATATCTGGTGCTTGCACTTGAGTCAAACTTGGTTGGGGTGGTATTGTGAGAACCAATTCAACTTTTAAAGGTGTACCTAAAATGTCAGTCATCACATCTTGCAAAATTTTTCTATTACTTAAAGCTTCCAATTGTTCTTTATGGAATCTATGGTGAACGCCAATTGTGGCAATCCCCTGTTCACATTTTAAAAGTTTGGCAGCCCGTAAAAATCCTTCAACTGATGGACTAAAGGTTCTGACAGTTGTCAAAATCCTCATCCAAGTGGCAAAATCTATTTCAGTTTTCAAGTCTTTTTTTTTACTCTGATCTGGAATGTTGTCTTTGGGGCTGGTGTCTGTATTAGCATACATTAAAATTGCAATCTCCAAAGGCATTTGCGGAACTATTATTGAACTGGTGGTTAGTTTTGCAGATTGAAGTAAATCAACCAACTTTTGAGTTTTTTGAATATCAATTTCAAACTCTTGGGCTTGTGCCAAACCAAATGTAGCCAATAAATTAACATGCAACAAAGAAATCATTTCGTCTATAAGGTTTATCGCTGATCCACCCCCATCAGCATATTTCTCAATTGCTTCAAGGGCACTTTTACTGTCTTTGGCAATAATTAAAGCTAGTAAGTGATTGGCTGATAAAAGCTTTGTCTTAAAAAGATAATCGTTAACACTCTCCACGTCAAATTTTTTAAGATTCATGATAATTTGTTCCAAATTTTTAACTGAATCACGAAACGCTCCGCCACTGGCTTTTGAAATCGCTTTTAGGGAATCCTTGGCAATCTCAATCTTTTCTCCTTTGGCTACTCTGGTTAACTGTCTGACAACTTCATCTTCCTTGGCTTTGGCAAAATTAATATTAGTTAACCGGCTCTTTACCGTCTCTGGAAGTTTTTGGGGGTCAGTGGTAGCCAAAATAAAGATTACGTGGGCTGGAGGCTCTTCAAGAGTCTTTAAAAGGGCATTGAAAGCTTCAGTTGTCAGCATGTGAACCTCATCAATAATATAAATCTTTTTTCGGCTCATCCCTGGGGAAAGCATTATTTTTTCTTTTAAAGCGCGGACATCGTCAATACCCCTATTTGAAGCTGCGTCCATTTCGATAACATCAAAATTATTACCTTTAGAAATTGTCAAACAAGATTCACATTTATTACACGGCTCCCCCAATTTATCTTTGTTTTTGGCACAATTGACTACCTTGGCTAGTATTCTCGCTGCAGAGGTTTTACCAGTTCCTTTTGGTCCTGAGAACAAAAAAGCATGCGGAAGACTATCTGCAGCAATAAGGTTGGTTAATTGTTGACGAACTGTTGCACTATCCAGTTGCTCGATCGTTTGTGGACGGTATTTAAGATAGAGAGTCATAGGTAAGGTAGAATCAGAATACCGCTTCTATTAGATTTTTGAAAGACTCAATCATGGTGAATGCCAACCAGGTGCAAACAAGCATGTTCTGCTAAGTCCAAAACAATGTCTTCTACAAGCTTGCCGGTTTTATTAGCTTCATCTTTGACCCAAGGGTAAGAAATGATTATTTCTCCAATATGTAAGATGTTATCTGGGGGAAAAGTAAATGACCCTTTTGTTTCTGTTGTTGGAAAAGCTAAGACTGGGTGGTCTTCCCCATCTTTATAATACTCATCCACATATTCCTTCATTTTCTCTCTGGAGACCAAGGCAACTGCTGCTTCACAATCAGAAGTTATGCCATTGTTAGTTAAGGTTTTTTGCACTCTTTCTCTAATTTTCTTGGGTGAAACTGGGTATTTGCCAAAGTTATGAATTGAGACCGTAATCATTTATGATAGTTTTTGCCTAATCAAAGCTGAAACTTTTGCTCCATCAGCTTGACCTTTTGATTTTTGCATCACCAAGCCTATTACTTTCCCCATGTCTGCCATGGAAGTTGCTCCTGTTTCCTGCAGTGCTTGGGTAACTAATTTTTCAATTTCCTCGTCCCCCAACTCTTGAGGTAAATACTCCTGCAAAATTACTAACTCTTGTTTTTCCCGGTCTGCTAATTCCTGTCTACCAGCATTTTGGTAAGCTTCAATAGAATCTTTTCTTTTCTTGGCTTCTTTTTTAACAACTACCAATTCTTCATCTTCAGTCAGTTCATGCTGTTTGGCAATTTTTTCGTAAGCTAGGGCAGAAGAAAGGAGTTTAAGAGTTGAAAGTTTAACCTCTTCATGTGCTTTCATGGCTGCAACTATTTGAGTGTGAACTGTGTCTTGTAACATTTTTATTTAATTCCTGCTTTAAAGTGTACATGAAAATGCTTCACTGCTGCCATTGTGCCAACATTATTCTCAAGTCTGAATCCGGGTAGTGCCAGTTGTTTCTGTAGTTCCAAAGCCACATATCTTACTCCCTGCCACACTTCATTGGTAATTGTTAACAAGTCTTCATGGTGTTGTTTTGGAATAATTAATAGATGTGTTGGGGCAGCGGGATTAATATCAGCAAAAACTACAAAATCATTAGTTTCTTTAACAAATTGCGTTGAAATTTGTTTTTTTACAATTTTACAAAAGATACAATCTTCCATTTAAACCCATTATACAAGACTTACGCCATTTTTCCCATTTTTCCTGAATCTTGTATTGATAATAATAAGTGTTAGAATCAAAGGCATAAATGATTGAAAGCGCCCTCAAGCAACAAATTGACAAAGCTTTTGCGCCACCGTTTACAATCACCAACGGACAAGTCTGTCGAGCACAGAACGAAAAAGGAGAGCAGCAATTTCGCAATACTCTTCCAATTTTAGGAATTGCTGGTATTCACCTACATGATTCAGAGATAATTCTTTCAGTTTGGGCAGACCCAGCTGACTTGAATAACTTCTTTTCTACAAGTGTTCCTGGTATTAGATATAAAGATCTTTTAGATCATTTAGGAAAAGGAGAAAGAATTGAAATCGAATTAAGGCCGGTGGATTCTGCAGTTTACCCTCACTATGAAACAAACGTTAGATATATTCCTCAATCCCCTTTGAAATGATACAATTCTCTTCTAAATGGTAGAAAAAGACATAGTATTTAGTGACCACAGAAAACACATTAATTCACCGATATTTCAACGATCAAGTATAGAAACTGTTATCGGTTCTGGAATCACGGTGACAAAAAATGGTGACTTGGTTCACTTCGGTATAGATATTAGTAGATTCGAAATTCCACTACACGCTATTAGGCGTACATATAAAAACCCTATTGAATCCGAAAATAGAGAAACACGCTCCTTTGTAAAGTACAATGAGATAAAGGATCTAACAAAAGTTAGCCTTATTGTGTCTGTGATTTATGAAGAATCAAACCAAAGAGGTATCAGTCAAAACATATTGTTTACCCCGATATTAGAAAGTAGAAGAATTGGTAAATCAATTTCATTTGGACGAGACACAGATCAGTGGGATAGATAAAAACTAAACTGTACCTTCTACCTCGTCCGTTACTTCGTTTGAAGATTGGACAGCCTCACCACCCTTACTAGCCATATAACTTTGCCTTCCTCTAGCTCTTTTATCAAAATTCCATCCTGGTTTACTTTTCCCTTCCCATGGAAGTTTTGATTCAGTGGGTTGTGCTGGCTCTATATGTAAACCCAACTCTTTTCTATCTCTCTCCAAATCCAGTTCTCTCTGAAGATCTTTTGGACTTTTAATGGCAATACCTTCTGTCATTAGATTGTTCCCTCCACTTCATCCACAGTTTGAGTTGTATTTGTGGTTCGAACATCGCTTTTGTTCATAAAATTATTATGTAACTCTTCAACTTCTTGTTTACCTCTTCTTAATTCCTCCGGAATCATTATATTTAAATCTCCCCAGCCAAAAAATTTATATATGTTATCAGCTTGCTCCCGCGACATATATTTTTCACTCGCACCCTTTTGCTGCGAGACTTCAAGAGCACCAACCATATCATCAACCATGTTTGCCATCTCGGAAGACCTAATGTACCTACCTATAATTTCTTCGTTTGCTCCCCAATTCCTTAAACCTTTTGCAATATCTTCAGGAGTACGTGGTTTATACCTTTCTAAAGCAGATATTTGTAATCCTTGGTCAGTTGGAGGCTTACCCCATTGGGCATTAGCTAAATCTCGGTCTGCTAGTCGTTTATGTTCTGGAGTATCATCACTCATTAAACTTAATACTAGAGTTTTCAACAATCCCTGTCAAATATGAAATTTGGTATTAATAATTTGTATTAACGTCAGGCAGCAACGGAGATTTTAGGGATCGATCAAATTTTTTGTGGATATTTATCTTCTTGCCATTGGCTAATAACTTGTAGGATTTTTCTTCCATTTCTACCAAATTCTTCAAGCCAATGTCTAATTTTATTTTTTCAAAAGCTGCCTTTTCACCAAAATTGATACTTCTGAAATCTGGTAACGGTCTTGGTCTGCCGTAAGTTACTTTTGCATCCCACATGTCAATGGCACTTCCATATCTTAAAACCAACTTGCCAGTATTTTTTCGCAGAATGTTCAGCGTTAAGTATGCATAATAAGCTTGGCGTTCATCGTCATTGGTCCAGGTTGTTCTGTCTTTTCTCTCCAAAGTTTCAATTTTGACTGCTGCGTCTTTATAGCCTTCTACCCAACCATCGACTGCCTCTGCTGATAATCTGGCAATATGGACATAATCAACTTCTTTATTTACCGTTGGTTTAAATTTGTTGGCAATCAAATAATCAGGTCTGACTACAAAAATTGTTAAAGCCAGTAAAACAAAAACTGATAGTTCACACCAAAACCACTTAATATTTTTTTGGACATGTCTGGCCATTAAAATAAGTGTCCAAACAATAAGCCCCACTAAAAATACTGAGCCATAGATTCTGATTCTGGTTAAGCCGTGTTCTTGTTGATATATAAATACTCGTCTAAAGATTGAGGCAACAAAGACCAGTGTTTCTGACAACAAAAATAAGTTAATTAAGCCCAAAATCTTGGATCCCTTTCCCCGAAGCTTATAAATAGCCATCGCAACAACTGCAGTTACATACACAAGCACGGAAACTACCATTAATTCATTGAAGCCGCGAGTTACATATTCAGATAGAGTATTCACTCCAAACTGTTTTAATTCAGTTTCGGAAACAGTGGCAAAAAGGTATGGAAATTCGATTATTATATAGGTGGCCAAAACAGCTGACACCATTGTTACAACGGATGTTGCCAACAGGGCTAATTTATTGTTTTGGTAGTTAGTATTTACCAAAATGTCATTTTTCTTTTTAGTTATTGCCAAATAAGCTGTGGCAGTGGCAATCAACAAAACAAAGAAGGAATAGAATAGTCTACTTATTGATCCTCTGACAAACCACCAAGGAAAATCTTTGAAATTAACAATGTTTTCTACAAACTTTGAAAATACTGGGTCTGCTGAAGAAAGCAGAGCAACTATAATTGCAACCAATGGCAGGCCAATTAATACTCCAACAAATACATAAACCACTCCTCCATTTAAATACCGTGACAAATTAAGCCTTGGCGCCTTAAGGAGTTTCAATCCTCTGAAAAAGGCAGCGAAGCTTTCAAAAAACAAAGCAATTGGGGCAATGAAAATTTCAAATAAACTGTCTATCGTTTGATGCTTTGGCAGTGAGAAAACATACAAGCCGAGCATAGCTGAAGCAAAAGACAACAAACTTAACACCAAGATATCTATCTCACTGGTTCTAAAAACTGACAGTAGCACCAAGACAGCAGAAACTGCAGTCAAAGAGTGGGTCACTTTATTTTTGGTTTTATCGCTTGAGTCAAAGAAAGCCAAATACTGGAAAACAAGGAAGGAGAAAATAAAACCAACAAAACCCAGGGTTGCACCGATTGGTGGATTTAAATTACCAAAGAAGTTTTTTTGAAATGGAAAGAAGAAAATGTTAAAGGCAACTAGTGCTAAAACTATACTTGAGAGTTTTCTCATTATTGGCAGATGCTCATTGTAGTATACCCTCTACAAATTTAGCAAGTGAACCAGCTTGGATAAACTCCGGAACCTCACGGAATGTGACTGCAATTACTAAAATTAGCAGGAGAGCCATTCCTGCAGTATTGACAAAGTTTTCAATTTTTGGTGCCATTTTGCGGCCAAAGATTGCCTCTCCAATAATTGTTGCTAGTCGGGAGCCATCAAGCGGTGGAATTGGTAAAATATTAAAAATGGCCAAATTGATTGAGATTACCGCCATCAAGTTAACAGTCATTAGTAGTCCAGAACTTATAAAATAGGCAATGATGGCAAACAATTTTACTGGCCCCGCAACTGCTTGGGGAACCTTTCCGGCAGTCGCGTCTTGGGCAATTCCCCCAAGCCCAGTAAAAATAGCCTTTGAAAGTTCAATTGATTGTAAAACTCCATAGTATGCACCAACAAAGGGGCGCTGCCAAAGTGGTGGAAAATAAGTTGTTTCAACCGAGTCCCTTATTGCCACCCCCAAGGCTCCGTCTTTAGGATCAACATTTTTTAGATTAGCAGTTACTTTTATTTCTTCATTATTTCTCAAAAGCACCAAGTTAATCTTTTTACCTTTATTATCAGCAATTATCTGTACAAATTCATCATCAGTTTTGACTTCTTTGTTGTTTATGGTTTTGACAATATCTCCAGAAATTATGCCAGCGGTTTGAGCGGCAGAGGAAGAACTAACATCAACTATTTCAACATGCCCAAGAGACTCAATTTTAGGGACTCCAATAAAAGAGTAAATAGCCGCAAAACAAACCACACCAAAGACAAAATTCATCACAATGCCTGCAATTACTATTGCAGCCTTTTGAAGCGGGTGTTTGTTTATATACGCTCTTTTGGGATCAAAAATAGTATCACTTCCCGTTTCCCCATGAAGTCGAACAAAACCACCAAGAGGAATTGCGTTAATAGAATATAATGTTTCGCCAATCTTTTTTCCCCAAACTCTGGGTGGGATTCCTATTCCAAATTCTTCTACCAATACCCCTGCTCTTTTAGCAATTATAAAGTGGCCAAATTCGTGAACAACCACAAGGATTGATAAAACAACAACCGACAGCAGAATGAGGATAAGTATATTCATAAAGAGAGTAGCTCTTGTTTTTTGGCTTCACCAACATCTTCAAGTTTTTTGACATATTCATCAGTTATCTGTTGAGTTTGTTTTTCCTGAGCAAATTTTTCATCTTCAGTTATGTCTTTTGCTTCATAACCTTTCTTGATTGTCTGCATCGCGTCTGCTCTGGTTTGCCTAATCATCACTCTGCCATTCTCCATTTTTACTGACAAAAGTTTAACGTATTTTTCTCGGTCTTCAGTGGTCATTGGTGGAATAGAAATTCGCAAATTTCCCTCTCCTACAGTGGGGTTTAAACCAACGTTTGCTTCCAAAATTCCCTTCCTTATATCTCCTAAAATTGATTTGTCCCAAGGGTCAATAATTATTGATTGTGGATCGGGGGTAGTAATTGAGGCCACTTCTAAAACTCGCAGTCTTTGGGTTCCTCCATATGCTGGAACTATTATATTCTCAACTAAAGATGAACTTGCTCGGCCAGTTCTTAAAGAAGATATGTCTTTGACAGTAACATCAATTGCCGCCTGCATTTTTTGTTTGAGAGTTGTAGTATCCATTTTTTGTATTATATCAGGAATTAATTTATTTCAATTTCCTAGTTCCATAATATTCCATGAATTCTCCATTCATTTTGTTAACATCCATAGGTTTAATTGATTTAATAGATCCCTTCAATGAAAGAATTTTAGAAAATTTTGTTTTATTTTTTATAACTTTTTTAGAGTTTTTCATACAATACAGATTATCTTATCACACAATAATCGCGCAAGTTATCGCGCAATGGTTTCAAATTTGAAGTTATTCTTTCCCTAATTCAAATCTGGCAAATTTACCAATTTGGACATTTTCACCAGTTTTGGCTATTACTTCTTTTACCAAGTCTTCAATTTTTTTGGAAGAATCTTTAATAAGCGAAGCTTGCAAACCCGTAGGGTTTATAAGCGAAGCTTGCAAACCCGTAGGGTTTATGAAATCCTGTTTTTCTAATTCTTCGATATCTTTTGGATTCATCGCAGCTATCTGCATAGCTACATTTTTCCCAAGTTCGTCAAACAGTTCATTTCTGGCAACAAAATCAGTTTCACAAAGAATTTCAACCATTGAGCCAATCTTTCCTGAGTGATGCAGATAACTAAATACTTTTCCCTGGCTTGTAGCTCTATCTGTTCTTTTAGCCGCTTTTTCAAATCCTTCTTTACGGAGTATTGCCAGAGCTTTATTTTCATCTCCGTTTTGTTCTTCTAAAACTTGTTTGACACGCATAATTGGCGCACCGGTTTGCTCACGAAGATTTTTCAATTGTTCAACATTAAGCTTTGACATGTATTTTTTCCTTCTTTTCTTGTTTTAGTCCCTTGGCATCCATGATTGTTTTTTCAATAACTCTCAAAATAAACTCCAAAGCTTTGCCCGCATCATCATTCATTGGAATTGGCCAAGTAACTGCTGTTGGATCACCATTTGAATCAACTATTCCAATTGTTTCAACTCCCATTCTCTTGGCTTCCTTGACAGCTCCGTCTTCTTTGTGGGTATCAATAATAATAATCAAATCTGGCTTTTGGGTAAGACTTCTAATTCCACCAATATTTCTCTCCAGTTTTTCAGCGTCACGCTCCAGCAACAGTCTTTCTTTTTTGGTGTAGGTGTTGAATTTTCCAGTTTTGAAGCCTTCTTCAATATCAATTAATTTTCTGACTGAATTTAATATTTGATTAATGTTGGTTAAAGTTCCGCCAAGCCAACGCTCGTTAAGATAGGCTATTTGAGCATTTTTACCAACCAGTTTAACTCGGTCTTTAGCCTGTTTTTTGGTTCCAACAAGCAAGATAGTTTTGCCTACCTTTGCGTAACTGGCCAAAATCTTCATGGCTTCTTCCAAAGCTTGCTTAGTTTTAACAAGATCAAAGACATGAACCCCGTCTTTCACACCATACAAATAAGGAGCCATCTTCGGGTTCCAGCGTCTTGCTTGGTGACCAAAATGGGCACCTGCTTCAAGTAATGCTTCGAGTGTTACGGTAGTTGCCATTGTCTTTTTGAAATACTTGCCCTTCTTAAGTCCTCCACTTGTCAGAAGTTAAAGTTCAGAAAGGCACCTGACAAATGTGTGTTAGACAGTATTGTACGCTGCTGCAAGTAAATTTTCAAGTAAATAAGTAATGGTTACAGGTCCTACACCTGCTGGCACCGGCGTAATAAATCGGGTTGTGGGAGCAACAGCCTCAAAGTCAACATCAGCTTTTGGCGAGCCTACATCAATAATCACCTTGGTTTCTGCCCTTGTTAGATCCTTGGTTAAGGAATTTGGGTTTCCAGTTGTAGAAATGATATATCTGGCTCGCTTAAGAAGTTTCTTGGGATTTTTAGTGTCTTTGTCTATCTCAATCACTGTATAGCCAATTTTCTTTAATTGTTTCACTAAAGGCACTCCAACCATACCATTCGCTCCAATAACATACACACCAATCTTCACAGGAACTTTTGGGTATTGAGGAAGACTTTTCAAGACCTTTCCAGAAACTAGCTTTACTGCATCATCCAGAATTTGAACACAGGCCATGACAGTGGGGTGAACATATGGACTGTCGGCTCGTAAACCATCAACATCTTTTTGCGGCTTGATGGCATTTATAATTTCTTCCGTTGCATGTTTCAATCTTTTTGGAAGTGGAAGTTGAACCATAATGCCATGGACATCTGGTTTATCATTCAAAAACTTTATCAGTCGCACAATATATTCAGCATCTTTTCTGACACCCATTTCATAGACTTCCATTTCGGCGCCAATTTGCTTAGCCTTCTTTTCCTTTAAAGAGACATACAACTTACTGGCTGGATCATCCCCTATTAGAATAGATACCAGTTTAGGTGTGATGCCTTGGTTTTTGAGCTTGTAAACCTGTATCGCCAAACTAGTCTGTCTAAAAGCTGCATATTCCCGGCCGTTAAAAATTATTGTCATTGTTTTTTCTCCAATCAGATGTATTATCTATTTGTGAGCGTTGAAAAGAAAGCCCTAACAGATGAAGCTATGGCCAAAGAGATAGTTCAGCTAGAGGGTTTTATGCCCTTGAACGATTCAGAATGGGAAAAAGGTTTGCAAGCACTTGCCGAACTAGACCTGCAAGGTGAGACCTTGCAGAACGGAACTAAGGAGTTGGGAATTTCGAAGCGAACGCCTTAACATCTTTTTTGATGCTTGCCAGAAATTTGTCTTTGGCAATCTTACTTCTGAAATCTTTAATGAACTTAGATCGTTCTTCCTTGTTCTGGGGTAGTTTGTAATCGGCAACATGATCAATAACTTTTAATATCCAGCTGGCAATAACTTTCATTTCTGGCTCTTTCATGCCACGGGTTGTAATTGCTGGAGTTCCAAGTCTTATACCTGATGGATAAAAAGGTGGTGCGACATCATTAGGAACTGAATTTCTATTTATTACAATTCCTGCCATCTCAAGTGCCTCAGACACTACATTCCCAGACAAATTCTGTTTGCGTAAGTCAACGACCACTAAATGACATTCTGTAGTATTTCCAACAATTGTTAGCCCACCTTTCTTTAATTGCTGAGCAATTGTTACAGCATTTTTGACAACTTGTTGACCATATTTTTTAAAAGAGAGCGTGTCTGCCTCCATTAAAGCTTGCAGTATTGCAGCCGTTGTATTATTGTGTGGTCCTCCTTGGAGTCCTGGAAAAACTGCTCGATCAATTTTATTTGCTATTTGGCTGTCTTTTTTGATCCCCTTTTTGGTAACCATAATCATCGCTCCCCTTGGGCCACGCAAAGTTTTATGGGTTGTTGTAGTTACAATGTGAACATAGGCAACTGGGTTTGGATAACTGCCAGCCAACACTAATCCCGAAACATGCGAAATGTCTGCGACCAACCAAGCATTTATTGATTCTGCAATTGTTGCCAATTTTTTCCAATTAAGTGCCAAGGGGTATGACGTAGTTCCAATCATCAATAGCTTTGGCTTTTCTTTTTTGGCTAATTTTTCAATTACTGAGTAATCAATTATGCCTGTATCATCTGTCCCAAACTGAACAGATTTAAATATTTTTCCAGAATCAAAAAAGGCATTATCTACTGTGGTGACGACATTGATG
>JBBTWO010000005.1:0-7186 GCA_038062745.1 Patescibacteria group bacterium
CGAATATTATTTGCTTTTTGTTTGTTGTGCCATGCCAATATTTTTGGCCTTGCTTTATCGAAAGCTTTGTTGATGTTCTGCCTTAGTTTTAGTCTTTGCTTGTCTGTTAGTTTGATATCTTTGAACCAGTAAGACAGTGTGGATTTTGGGATGTTCCACTTACGTCCAATCTTTGTCATGGAAGTACCCCTCCTTCTTAATGTCATTGCTTCTTTTTTATACTCTGCCCATTTGGATAACATACATCCATATTATACCCGTATATTTGTGTTGTAAAGAGATTAATTATTTTTTACGCAATGGAATACCTTCCTCGTCTAGTTTTTTAACTAACTGAGTAGTAAATTCAATCCCCTTTGTAATGTTTTCTAGTCTCATGTTTTCATTAGGACCATGCATATTTGAATCTAAGTCAGCAAACCCAAATAAAAGAATATTTGGGGTCACATTTTCTTTTATTAAATTTACAATAGCTATTGACCCACCCTCAGCTTTTATAAGTGGCTTATGTCTATACACCTTTTCAGCTATAGTACTGGCAATTTTAATCAGGTCATTGTCTGGAGAAACATATACAGCTTCAGATAAATTGTGAAGAGAAATATCTACTGTACATTTTTTGGAATCAACATATTTTTCAATTTGTTTTTGTATTTTTGTCCAGGTTGTGTTTCCATTAATTGTGTAAGGAAAACGGTAATTGTATTTAAGTGAACACTTGTGGGGTATAACATTTCTAACTTTATTTGAAATTACACCTGTACTGACTTCAGTCAGCTCCAAACTTGGAGTCAAAGTTGTCAAAACAGAAGCATTCTTTGGACAATAACTTTGCACATTGAGAGATTTCAATGTTTTATTAAAGTTTATTTGATCAGCCTCAATTGAAGATTTTACTAAATCTTTATGTGGCTTAGATCCCTTCATTAAAGAATTTAGAAAATCGTTATTAAATGCTCTGTTGTGTAATTCTAACGCTAGATTGGCTGCGTTAGGTAGCGCGCCGCCATACAAACCTGAGTGTTCTTCTTGTTTCGCTGTTGTTAATTGAATTTCAAAAGAAATGTTTCCCCGAAGTGAGGAGATTATTGTTGGCAAGTTTTTTGAAATCATTAGTGAATCGGAAATTAACACATAATCTATCTTTTCATCTAATCCATTTTTAAGTACAGCTTTTAAGGCTGGGCCACTTACTTCTTCTTCGCCTTCGACAAGAAAAATTATATTAAGATTTTTTATGTTTTTAGTTTGCAATAAATCCAAAACCGCCATCAAATTAATGTATAGTTGCCCCTTGTTGTCGGATATTCCTCGAGCGATTATTTTATTCTTAATAGTAGTAAGTGTAAAAGGGTCACTGTCCCATTTTTGACCTTCTATTCCTACTACGTCGTAGTGTCCATATATCAATAAGGTTTTATTGGAGGCCTTAGTAAATCGTTTTGCGTAAATGATACTATTGTTAACACCAAGCGTTTTAACTTTAAATTCATATTTCTTAAGTAACTTAATTAAATAGCTTTTTATATCTTTTACTTCTTGAGAATAAGCAACATCAGAACTTATAGATTTGAAACTTATTAAGTCTTCTAATATTTTAATGTCCATTTCTGCTCCTTTCATAATCTAATTTCGCTCTCTCTAGTCTATATATTGCTCCTACTCTTTTTGGTCTAGTCATTGCTGCTTCGATTAGTGAAATATCTCTACATGTCCGTTTTCTGACATTCGAAATTTGCACATCAATTTGTTCTATTTCATCCGAAATTATACGCTTTGATTGATTAATATTGTCAAGTAACGACCTTGCCCCAACCCACTCTTGCAAATTTCTCCAGAAATGATGAAGTGCTGGTAGCTCAAGACCAGAAAAGCTAAGAAGGCTAATAAGTTGTTCGTTATCCATGGAGAATAATTCATATAACAATTCTGCGATTGTATTAAATTTTTTATTATTTGTGACAGTTTTAATATCAATTTTTTGTTCGGTTAAGAAAGTGACCAATTGTTGATATTCAGAGGCAAGCTGAGAAAGAGGGTGGAATTCCTTAATTTTCCCAGCATCTTTTACTTTTGACAATCCCATACTCTCAAGACAGCTGGTAAAAGCATCTTTGCTTAGTTGATAAGCTTCTCCAGATTTTTTATTTTCAATAGTCAACCGAGCATTTTGTTGTTCTCTTACTTCCTCAAACGCAGCAATTTTTTGTGTTAATAGACGTTTTTCAATACCCAAAGCTTTGGGTGAATGGCTTATGGCTCCTATTGGAGACATGTTCAAGTGGCCATTTGGATAAACTACTGACCCTGATGGAATTTCAATACCATATGACCGTGCTGTTGTGAGCTCATTTATGGTTTCATAGTAATGTCCTGTCTTTCCATGAATAACTGGCATACTTAACCTTTTTCTTAATAAATCTACAAGTGTGATAGCAGCCGGGGAGATCTTGTCGAACCCATTTTGTTTTAGTAAATCTTGAGCTGTGGAACTCTGTGAATATTTTAGAACTGTTGTAAATCTGTTGTTTTTTGCATCATAAGTTCCAATAAATATGTTGCCCTTCTCTATTTTCATCCATGCTCTTTCTCTCACAACTTTGTTGGTAGAATTTTTGTCAGTTACCCATAAAGGTAATTCGAATAGTTGGGTATTTCTCTTAAATATTAAAAACCCATTCGTTTTTTGTTGTTGTCTTAGAGGTTGAGGCAACAAGTGATCATCTGGAAATTCTATTGCCTTCACATCCTCAGTCGCGTTATTGTAATGAGAAATCCATTCAGGTAATTCCAATATAATTTCTGCTAAACCTTTCTTTGCGGCATCAGTTTTTAAAAAGTCTGACAACATAATATCCACTGTTTGAGATTGAGGAGACAATTTTTTCATCAAGTATGATTGAACAGCTGAATTAAATTCGGCAAATGATCTGATTAACTGATAATTCTCCAATATAAAATCTTTACATTCACAAAGTAATGTAGAATCTTGTGAGTAATTGGATAAACAATCAGATATCAAACTATCAAAGAATACCTCAACATCTTCTTGTTTTGGTTTTTGGACGTCTGACATCAAATCGTTATCGTTGTAATTTCCAGCTAAATCATAACGTCTGTATTGAATATCTCCATTAACGTAAATTGGTAGTTCTAAATATGAAAAACCACTCTTTCCTGCTCGGTCGTGGTCAGCATGAGTGTGAACAATTGTCAGTTCTGAATGCACCCCAATTCTTTTTGCAACTCTTCTATGAACTCCATAATCCAAAGTAGGCTGTTGTCCTGTAAAAACAATTGGTGCTTCAGTGTTTACGGTTGAGTTGTTCATAGAATTTATTTTTCCCCATATACCTATCGAAGCACATTGCTGTATTGACTGTTTAAGATCTGCAGGCTGAGGATGACTTTCTACATATTGCCTTACATCGGCCTCTAAGGTGTAAAAATTAGATTCTACTACTCTGCTTCTGGTACTGAAATCTGTATGTATATGATTTTCTATTTCTGACATTTTTAGATATAAAAAAAACCTCTCCTTTTAAGTGAGAGGTTGCTGTTTTGTTTTTTGTTTTTCTTAAGTTTGAATCCCTCCCACTATAAATTAGCCCCAAATTGTAAAGAGGACGCAATTCATAGTGGTGTTCCAAACTTGTTGCATTTGGAGTATTTTATATGAAGTTAATTTTGTTTGTCAAATTTAACCTGCAGATCTTTGTAAGTAGTGCTCTGAAGACAAAAGATAACTTCCCCTCCCCTTTTTGTAATTATTGCCCCAAACATTTCCTCCCTTTTTACCTCTGGCATTAACTGCGTGTAACCAATGGGAAGCTTCATTGGCATTTTTTCGGAAAGCTTGCATAAAATCAAGTAATTTCTCAAAAAATCTTAAATGATAGATACCAGGATTTACTGGAGCTTGGATGGCAGCAATTTTGATCTCTTGTGCCAGTTGTGGAGTTGTTTGGGCAATTGCCTGCATTTCTTGCATAATAGCTTGTAGTTGGCCGCCCAATTCCTGCATTTTTCTCTCAAAAAGGCCTCTTTCTTCTTCTCGCAGGGTTCTTTCCATTGCCAGTTGTTTTTGAAGTTTTTCTTCTTTTTCTCGGTTACCTGAGAAAACATCCTTCATGCCCACTTGTTCACCGGGTTTGATTTCGCCGGAGTAAGATTTGTTTTGGGCCCGGGACTTGAATAACTGATTAAAGAAGTCTTTGGACATTGGAGAAAGTAAGTCTTCTTTGACGCTCTCCAAGACATTGGCACGACTAGCCAGCTTGGTGGCTTTCTGTTTCTTGGTACCAGTGTTTGCCTGATTTGAGTTCATGGGATGGAAAGGTTTGACTTAAACTTCAAACTTTATTGCTGATTTTAGACTAGCTGGGGTCAGGAGTCAAGAAAAATTAGGTATGAATTCTATTAAATAAGGGCAACAAGAGAGTCCATAACGGTTCTTCTTTGAAGGACATTTCTGACAATATTTTTCTGTTCTGGGGTGTTTAATTTCTCTTCCATTCCGGCCTGTCCCGCAGAAGCGGCTTTAATGGCTCTGTCAACTTCTTGATCATTTGCAACCACATTTTCTGTGTCAGCAATTTTTCCCAGAATTAATTCGATTGAAATGGCCTTTTTGGCTTGGGTCTCATATTCAGTTCTTAGAGTCTCTGGAGTTTTACCAACTTGAGCCAAATAGCCTTCAATTTGTAATCCTAATTTTTCAATTCTGCTTAGAAGTTGTGAGAGTCTATTGTTTACTTCCTCTTCAATCAAAAGTGCAGGAATATCAATTTTGATATTTTCAACTAAGGTTTGCAAAATTATTTGTTCTTTTTCTTCTTTGGTGAATTGAGGCTTGCCTTTGTCTAAAATTAACTTTCGATAGTCGCCCAGTTCAAATTCTGGGAGCTCACACGTAACGGCTCGTATTTCCCAATCTTGTCCCTCAATAGCTTTTAAAACTTCAATTCTTGGATAAATTGCAGGTTTGACTTTGTGGGTGTTGATTATTTCTCCTATAAAGGATGAATAAAAGTGGCTAAGGGTATGTTCAATCACAACTGAGGTAGAAATCTTTTCTTTTACTTTGGCAATTGGAGCTTTGCCTTTTCTAAATCCCGGGATGGTTACTTTGGCTCCCTCTTCTTGTAAAACATGATTATAGACTGCTTCGACGTCTTTCCAGGCAAGTGTAAAAGTAACTTGAACTGTGCCTTTGTCTTGTTTGGCCAAAATAGAATTAGGTTTGCTTGCCACGAGGGTCATTATACATCGACCAATTAATTACTTCCACTACCTTTATTCTGGGTCATTTTAAAATTTGAAGGATTAAATCCTCCTCCTTTTGGAGAAAAGGTTTGACCTTTAAAGTGATCACTGGTTCTGAAGCCCAGTGGCTTGCCAAACTTGGATTTAAGAATGGGGGAAGATTGTTTCGGTTTTACAGTTTTTGTTTGTGCCATACACCTATTATATAGCAAACTGCAAATTTTTCTTGAAAAACTCCAAATCTCGCTGGATTACTATATCCCACCCAGGCTGTAGATTGTGATCTGCTCCTGGATAAACATAATAATTAATATCAACCTCTTTTGATTTGAGAGTTTTACTCAAACTATTAGACCATTCAAGTGGCACGGCATCATCGTTAGTCCCTTGATGTAGTTGGATTGGAGCCTTAATTTTATCAAAATACAAATCTAGTGAGAATTTATCAGTGTTGTAAACATCTTCAAAATTAGCCAATTCGCGACGAATTAACTTTCCTTTGTCATCACTTTCATCGGTATAGTAAAGAATGTTGTAAGGAAAAGGTTTTGACACAGGTGCCCACAGCGTTGTAGGGATATCTCTACCGGTTATCTGAAGAGCTGTTAAAGCAATCTGTCCCCCATTGGAATGAGCCCAGATAAAGATATTGGTTTTGTCCCAGCTTTCAAGCTGATCAAGCGAATTTAAAAGTGCTAAGACTGTAGTATAAGTTTGAAATCGGGATTCAAAAATGTTGGAGGAATTAATGTCACTGTCTGCATATCCCAAAAAATCTGGGGCAACCGTAAGGTAACCATTTTTGACAAATACTTGGGCTGCTCTCTTTGTTCCTACTCCTGGGGAATAGATCGCCGGATCAACGTAACCCCGGATCATAAATACTAAAGGATATTTCTTGTTAGGCGCAGCAGGATCTGTTGGGGTATTTATTAATACTGAAGTTGATTTTTCCTCTTTAGTGCCTGGATTGGGAAGAAATTTAAAATTAAAAACTTCAGATTTATATAATGGATCGTTTTGTATAGCAGGAGTAGTTTCTTGGTCGCTTGTATTTTTGAATTCCAATTTGCCGGCTGGGTAAGCTGTTTTGGAAAGATTTTCAATACTGTAAACCTCCAGAGGTTTTGGGATAACCTTTTCAATTAAAGGTGCATTATCCTTAGGAATGTAGTTTCCCCTCATCCACCAGCCAATAAACACGGCTAATACAAAGAAACAAAGGAAACAAATAAATATCAAAATATTCTTTCTGGTTAAGTTTGAAAGCTTCACAGATTTATTATATCTGATTTACTTTCCTTTGATTTTTCAGGCTTTTCCAAGTCATTAGCTGGCAATGGTAGCTAGATGTTCTCAATCGCGTTTGTTAGCCAAAGATGATTTAACTCCTTTTGTTCAAAAATAGTCAAAAAAAATCCTGCAAATGCTTTCGCCTTGCAGGAGGTTTTAGAGCTTAGTAATACCCCACAAGCCCTTTATTGTCAATAGATGAGATTTGTCTTTTTTACGGTTTGGCTCTTGACATAAGTTCGGGTTTTATTATAAACATAATATTATGGATTTTAATACCAACCCTTCGGGCGTTATGCATGTGGATATTAATTCCTGTTTCGCCAGCATTGAACAACAAGCCAATCCAACTTTACGATACAAACCAGTAGCGGTTGCAGCATATAACTCCCCCAGTGGTTGTATCTTGGCTCCGTCTATTGAAGCCAAAACGTTTGGCATAAAAACTGGCATGCGAGTAAAAGATGCAAAATTGCTGTATCCGAGGTTGATTGTATTGACCCCAGATCCTGACAAATATCGTTTTATCCATCTGAAACTAAGAAAAGTTTTAAAAAATTACTGCAATGAAGCGATTCCTAAGTCGATTGATGAATTTGTAATGGATTTTAAAAATTATTTAAATTTT
>JBBTWO010000006.1:0-5885 GCA_038062745.1 Patescibacteria group bacterium
ATAAATAACATACTCAACATATTAATTGAATAAATGTTGTATACAATTGAAGCTAGTTTTTGTTCTTCCATATGCCAAGATTATTTTTCTTGGCATATTCTTGAACTTCAAGGAGTTTATCTTGATGAATAAATGGCTTCCTTTTTTGATATATGACTAACTCAGCCATACCTTTTCTGACAAGTTCAACAGAAATGTTTTTTCCATTTAAGATTGCGTAAGCTAATATTCTTCCAAATTTATCTGATTTGTAGTTATCATATTCAAGTGTAATTTCTTTGCCTTCAACAAGAATACGATTAGTTTCTGTACTTTCTTTTTCAAATGGTTCTCCTGTTTCTGGTGCTGTTATACCAACATATCTGAGGATTAATCCATTATTTAGTTCTACAGTATCTCCATCAATTACTTTTTTAACAATGGCTTTTTTAGGTAACTTAGTAACTTCATGAGATTCAATAGCTTCTCTGGATGCAAGTAGTTTCTTTAACTCATCTCCATATTCAGTACCAGAAACAGTTGGGAGAATATTTTTGAGTAATTCAACTGGAATCAATACAAATTTATTGTTTGACATTTAAAATATTAACAAAAGAATAAGTGCTAAAATTAATCCTACTGTAATTCCAACAAACCAGGTTATGTCTACTTTGTGAATTTTACTCTCATTCATTAATTTCATTATTACACTTATATATTGATTTTTAAAGGTTTGTTGTCCTTGTTGGCACATTTTAGGACTTAAGTGAAGAATGCTCAATCTAATGTGCCAAACGTGACAAGCATTCTGGAGTACAGTTAAGTCCCTCGCATTTTATGTAAACAGGTTAGAGATTGTTGATATACTTAGACTATGAAAAGTTTCCTTTGGAAAATATATCTGTTTAGGTTTTTGGAAGCAGTTAAACCGATTGGTGTTATCTTTGTGCTTTTGTTTCAACACAATGGTTTAACAACCTTTGAAATATCTTTATTGATAACTATCTGGTCTGCCACTCAATTAGTATTGGAAGTTCCACTTGGAGTCTTTGCTGACAAATATCCAAGGAGAAACTTACTAGTTATTGCACTTCTATTGTTGGTTGCTGGTTATTGTCTTTGGTTAAGAGGTGGATTTTTATTTTATGCTCTTGGTTTTATTTTCTGGGGAGCAAAAAACGCTTTAACCAGTGGAACACTAGAAGCTTTTATCTATGATGAACTCAAACACTTTGGTGAAGTTGAGAAGTATGAAAAAGTTAATGGAAAGTTAGAAACCTTCTTTTGGATTGGGGTTACACTATCTGCCATTTCAGGGGGATTGATTGCTTCCTTAAACTTTAACTTCGTTTTGCTGGCAAGTATATTTACCACAATTCTTTCAATAATTTTACTGATGCTTATGAAACCAGTACAAAATGCAAAATCCACAGGTGAATCAAAATACTTAGAAATACTTAAAGAAGCAATCAAAGAAATTAGATACAACAAAAAATTACTTTGGATTACAATATTTTTCTGCTTAGTCTTTGCAACCTATGGAGCAGCAGATGAATATTGGTCTCTTGTTTACCAACACATTGGAATACCACTATCAGTTGTTGGATTTTTTGTTGCAGCTGGCTATGGATTGTTTTCAATTGCAGGTTCAACCCTTAATTTATTTAAATTCAAAAACAGTGAAACCATTCTGATATTTGTCAGTGGAATAATTTTTATCTTGGCTGGAATTTTAAATTCATACCTGTCAATTCCATTACTTTTGTTAGCACTCTACCTATTTAAAATTTCTCATATTAAATGGGATGTAAAATTTCAGCATGCAATTGAATCAGGAGAAAGAGCAACCATATCATCCCTTAAAAGTTTAATGTTTGAGATAGTCTATATGGGAATGGTTCTTTCTTTTGGATTTAGTTCAACAAAACTTGGAATAATGTCCATCCCATCTATCCTAGGAATAGCGCTTCTATGTTTTGTTACTGGACTAACTCTACTATCAAGTAAAAGAACTACATAAACTAATTTATCTCACTAAACTAGTAGCCATATAAAGGAAGTTATTTAAGCTATGTGGAAGCAATGCTCCAAATATAGATTTTGTTTTAATCCACAAGAAAGAAAATCCTAATCCATATGCAAATATAGTGAGTGCTGGAATAATAATCTCACCTACATGCATCGTAAATATCCACTGTGGCATATGGAAAGCAAGGAACAATGATGAGCTAACAATTACACTAACAAGTGGATTGTATCTTTTTAGTAATTCTTTCAAAACAATACATCTAAAATATAATTCCTCAGTTAATGGAGAGCCAATAATCCAATTCATCCAAGCAGGGAAATCTAGTGGAAATTTAAAATTGGTAAAATGAGTTGAAAACAAAAAGAATAGAAATATAATAATACTGCCTAGTAATCCCCATTTAAGAGCAACTTCTAGATTATTCTTGTTAATGTAATCTTTAATTCTCTTCTTCTCATAAAACCTAATATAAAGTAACGCAGGTATTCCAACTATTGAAACTCTAATTATGCTTCTGACCACCGCTTCTATTGAAGTATTTCCCAACTGAGGTTTAAGGAAAACTATATATACTGACCACAGTAGACATTGAACTAATGTGATGATTAACAAAATTTTAATGTTCTTAGGTAAGGTAATCATTTTTTAAAAGTTTTCCAATTCCTGTCCACTCTAGTTCTGTTTATCTTCTCTACTTTTTGATCTTGTCTTCTTGCTTTTGCAAAAGAACCAAGAACAATTCTTCGTTGATGCTTATCTAATCCAACAAACTTATCAAAAAGAAGTAACCAATGGTCAAACTCTAGTTCACTAGGTTTTGATTTAGAAGAAAACTTCATTTCAGAAGAAAATCTTTTCATTGTTTGTATCCCAAACACTTTTTCTAATCCTTCAACTATGTTTGGTTTGAACTGACTAAAAGTGTAGGTGACAAAGTCTTCATATAGTTGTTTATCTCTATACCTAATCAATGGTGTTTGTTTCTTTTCAATTCTCAATAGTACTGAATCCACATTAGGCATTGGAGCAAAGTCAGTTCTTCTGAATTTGTATACAACTTCAACATTAAACCAAGGATGAAGTAAAACTGATATTTGACTGTTTTTAAAATCAAATGGTTTACCTACAAACTTCTTGGCTGCATCTGATTGAACAATTAGGTAAGAGTCATCAGGAGCATTACTAGCTTGAGTCAATTTCTTAATTATTGAAGCTGTAATGTTAAAAGGAATATTTGAAAATATCTTATATTGTTTAGAAGGTAAGATTTGCTCAAGGAAGTCTGAATTTCTAAGTACTAAGTTATCAATACCTTGGAATTTAGTTGAAAGTTTGTTAAATAGGTTTTCATCAATCTCAAAAGCAATAACCTTGCCAGCCTTTTTGACAAGCTCCTCAGTGATAATTCCAGTTCCAGCCCCTATCTCATATACAACATTATCTTTAGTAATTTTGGCCTGTTCTACAAGCCTGGTCACAAGAGATTTGTCTTTTAGAAAATTCTGCGAATATTGAATACTGCTCCTCATATGTGTAGTTTACTCTAGATCTCTATATGGTTCTATTCCCCTATTGGTAATACCAACAAACTATTTGAGGCTGGAAGATCGATAGATATAATTATTGGTTCCAAGGTCTGAAATCTCCTCTCAAGGCTGGATAATATAGTGTTCCATTTAAGAACTATCTGGTTCACAAAACACTTGAAGTAAGAACGGCTTCAATTACAGATACAGAATTGTTTACAACATGACTCAATGAGTTCTTGTACTGTTCCTCTTGGTTACCTTCTAATTCAGAACAAATGGTTTTAATTGCTACAAATGGAATTTTATTAACATTACATACCTGAGCAACAGCGGCACACTCCATGTCTATAGCATCCCCTTGCATATCTTCATCAAAAAAGTATTTTCTGGCTTTTGTTTCCTCTTCTGAGAGGAACTGATCACCACTTAAGATTCTCCCAGCAACTAGTTTTTTATTATCTAACTTTGCTGTTAATGCTGCATTTACTAAATTTGTGTCCGAAATACTTATTCTAGATTCCTCATCGGGAATATGTCCTTTTTCAATTCCAAAAACAGTAGCATCTACATCATGTTGAATGAAATCTTTACCTACAACTACATCTCCTACTTTATAGTCATGTTTAAGTGATCCTGCAACACCAGTCATTGCTATGTGTGTTGGAGAGTATTCATCAATCAGTTTTTGGGTAGTTATTGCTGATAATACTTTTCCAATACCACTTTTAACTAAAATTATCTCCTTACCAAACAGGACACCTTTGTAAAAAATAAACTGTCCCCGCTTTTCCTCTTGTATGTCTTGAAGTAGATTCTTAAATCCTTCTATTTCTGAATCCATTGCGCCAATAATTGCTAACATAATTGATTATATACTTTTCCACCGTTTTCAAAAAATACTAAATCATGTAAGTTGTGAATTAGGTTTGAACTAAAATAATCTGGGTTCACAAAACTTAATCTTTTTTTATTTTGGTAATTTATCGAAGTCTAAATATTCCATATAAAGAAGTATTTTTAAAATTTTGCTTTTAGGCCAGAGGTTGTAGGTTCCATGTGCTGGGATTGGGATAATGTCTCCTGGTTCTACATCAAATTTTTCATTGTTGATCATGAATTCACCATTTCCTTCTAGGATGTAATATATTCTTGATCTTCCTCCAATAGTTCTTTCTCCATGTTCTCCAGTAAACTCTGCATATGCAATAGTTGTTCCACCATTGATATCTGGTAATTGGTAGTAAGTACCATCAACTCCTGGTCTACCATGCTTTATTGCCTGATTCTTGGTTATTTTTAACATTAGTTACTGTATTATAATCCTAAAGTTTGGTCATAATCAAAATATCAAAGGGAAAGTTGTTGGGCAGGAGAAGATTTAGTCCTTTTTACTTTTATCTCTAACAACTTGGTTAAAATCAAACATTACTCTTTTATCAAAAGTTGTTTCACTTTTAACCATACCTCTCATGAGTTCAATTGCAGCTTCTCTTAAAATAGTTCTTGCTATTGGATTATCCTGGGAACTATTGAGAACAAAGTAACCCATATCAGTACCTAACTTTTTAACATCAACCATCTCACCTGAATAGTATTCAGAAAAGCCATCTTTAAAGTCAGCAAGACACTGCAAAGCTTGTTCTAGTTCACTTTGTGGTTCTGCCAATAGTCCATCAATTTTGCTTTCACAAGGAAAGACTGCTATATCATCTCGATCTATTAATTTTTCAGTCATTTTATAATCACCTCACTTTCTAAACTGGTGGGCAGGAGTTGAAATTAAAATCAACTATTTTGCTCTTTTAGAGACTCTCGAAACACATCTAACTGTTCCTCAGTTATGTCTGGATTGTGTAATCTAACCATGGTTTCTGCTATCCCATACAGCATTGGTTTTAAAGATTCATCTTTAATCCCATGTCTACAAAAATCAGCAACTTCAGCAAAAGCCTCAGTTCCCAATGTTAATCCAGCTACAGAACCTCCTAATCTTTCTGCATATTTGTTTGCAGTTTCCATTACTAGGTCTGTAAGTACATGCATTTCTTTGTCATAAAAAGAAACTTGTTGTGTTTGTTGTTCTCCTGTTTTTATTTCTGTCATTATTTCTCACCTCCTTTTTCGTCTTTTAATATTGATTTAAGATTCTTGTTTAAGATAAATTTTGAAATTAATTTTTGAGTTACTTTTTTCTTTGTCTTCTGGTTCTCTTTGATTAAATTAATGATAAAGTCTGTTGTAATCTTTTTTAACTCATCCATTTTGATTTGACCTTTCTTGTATCTTTTGTAAATATCTGTAACCAATTTTTCTTCTGGTGATTTTTCTTCGAGAGGAGTATCTGTAAT
>JBBTWO010000007.1:0-55991 GCA_038062745.1 Patescibacteria group bacterium
TGTTGAGGGAATAAGGAATAAAACCACCCAATCATTTAGAAACAAATATAGAAAACTCCAAGGGCTATTAATAGACGACATTCAATTCATTGCTGGCAAAGACTCTGTTCAGGAAGAATTCTTTCATACCTTTAATGCTGTAACTCAAGCCGGGGGACAAGTAATTCTGACTTCTGACCGACCACCGTCTGAAATTGCCAAATTAGAAGAGCGACTTCGCAGCCGGTTTGAAGCAGGACTAATAGTAGACATTGGCCAGCCTGATTTTGAATTACGATGTGCCATTACTCAAATCAAATCAAAAGATAGGGGACTGGAACTACCAATGGACTTAGTTCAAGTAATAGCCAGCAACATTGAGTCTGCCCGCAAAATTGAGGGCTTCTTAACTAGATTAGTATCTGAAGTAAAACTAAAAAACTTACCAGTGTCAGAGGATTTAATTAAATCCATTCTCTCCCACGGCCAAGAAATGAAACAAGATCAAAAACGGCTAATTTCAGCCGACAGTGTAATTGAAAAAGTGTGCAATCACTTTTCAATCAGTAAACGTGCCATGCTTTCTAAAACCAGAACCCGTACAATTGCCAGACCAAGACAAATGTTGATGTATATCCTTCGAACTGACTTAGGCATGCCTTTTGAGGAAGTTGGAAAGATGATTGGCGGGCGTGATCATACGACCGTTATGCACGCTGTGGATACAATTACCAGGTTAGTCACTGACAACCCAAAAATTCGTGAGGATATCATGGGGATTAAAAATTCTCTCTGAGGATAGTTTGCGTTAGATATCAACATATCCACAATTATCATGATGTTATCCACAAAGTTACCCACTCAGTCTCTTACGTAATACTCACAATTTTTCTTAGGCTTTGGTAGGCATAAACATACACATATCCACCGTGTCTACTATTACTACTACTATTTAATATAAGTAAAGATAAGAGAATAAAAGAAACATCTAAAAATAAATAAATTGTTGACTAAATAAATATAGGCTGGAATTTTTTCAATGGCTGCCATATACTGCAAGGACTATGAAAGTACAAGTATTAAAGGCTGATTTTGCAAAGATACTTTCACTTGCTTGCCGATTTGTTTCCAATAGAGCCCAACTACCCATACTTGGTAATTTAATTCTTTCAGCAAAAGGCAACTGCCTAACAGTAATGTCAACAAACTTGGAAATTTCAGTTGTTGCCAAATTGGGAGCAAAAGTAACTACCGAGGGAGAGTTGGGAGTTCCTGCAAGAACAATAGTCGACATTGTTAGTAATTTAGGTAATGGTCCAGTGAACCTTGAATCCCAAGAGGAGCAATTACTTATAACTACTGACAGTTTTGAAGGAAAAGTTTCTGGCATTAACACGTCTGATTTCCCCAAGCTTCCTCAAACGGTTGAAAAAGGCATTAAAATTCTTGCCCGTGATTTGGCACTTGGATTATCGAAAGTTTCTTTTTCAACCTCCATGGATGAAACCAGGCCAATACTGACTGGGGTGTTGTTTTTGTTTAACGGAACCAAACTTTCCTTAGTAGCTTCTGATGGATTTAGATTATCCAAATTTGAATTAACTTTAAAAGAATCTCAACCCGAAATGAAAATTGTTATTCCTAAGTCAGCAATTAATGAACTTATTAAATTGGCAGGGGAGTATGGTCAAGAGTTTGTTGTGGATATTAGACAGGAAGAAAACCAAGTTGTTTTTGGTATTGGGGATGTAGTTTTTTCAACTAGAACTTTGGAGGGGGAGTTTCCTAATTTTGAAAAAATTATTCCAGCAAATTCATTAGTAAAAGTTAATGTTGATAAAGAGGAATTCAGCAGAAGTATTAAATTAGCAGCTGTTTTTGCCAGAGAAGCTTCCAATATTGCTAAAATGAAATTGTTAGAAAAGGGAGTGGAGATAAGTGCAGAGAGTCAGAAAAGTGGAAATCAAAAAACTGTCGTAGAAGCAAAAATTGAAGGCTTAAGTGGTGACTTTGAAATTATTTTTAACTACAGATTCTTAGAAGAATATGTTGCTTTAGTTGATGGGGGAGTAGTAGACATCGGTTTTAATGAAACTAATAGTCCTGGAGTATTTCACGACCTTACACACCCTAATTTTCTACATTTGATCATGCCAGTAAAGATTCAAGGTTAATTAGGAAAAATAAATTGAATCCCAATGGTGTCTGGAACATTTAAAGCTTTAACTTTATTTTGAATTTCTTTTTGTAGTACATCGTAATTTGTAGCCTTTGTTTTTATTCGAGCTCTAATTTTGTTTATTTCACTGTCGTAGACTAAAACATATTGAGGGGTATCTATTGGAAAACTTCTTAACCAAGGTTTTTGTAGATACTCTTGATCTATTGATTGAGAATATTGAAGATCAAGAAAGGTTTGAAGCTTTGCTTGTTCATCTGGTGTTAATTGAGAAGAAGTTGAGGTTTTAAAGCTAGATTCTGATATTTTAATATCGTTATTGAAAACAATCATTTTATATTGTGTACCCACTTGTAATGGTTCGTTTGGAGTTATTGAAATGATACTTCCATTAATTGATTTTTGAAATTCAAACTCTGGTTCAAACTCAACTTTTACCTGTTTTTCAATGTCTACACCAGTGGTTGAGGACGTTTCTATTGAAATTGTTGGAAAAATACTGATCTGTTCAGATAAATTGATGGGGTTGATTGCTATAATTTTTATGTTTGATGTTTTTCTAGTAAGAAAATAAGCACCAATTGCAATTAAAAGTATAAATATGACAATTAGGACTGGGATGTAAATTTTCTTTTTCATTCTGCTCCTGGTGGTGGTGCTGTTTGTTGTTGATTACATTCTAATGGAGGAACACCATATCCTACTACTCCTCCTTGAACTTTACCATTTAATGATACTGTTAATTTTCTTGTAGTAACTGAGTTGTTTGATTCTATTATGGTTATGTAATCTTGATTTACTTCGCTAACTAAGGCAACGTGGGATAGAGGTCCAGGAGTGAAGACCCCAACACCAAAGAAAATAGCTGATCCAATCGGTATTTCTGTTGCCGGAGTATCTGCTGAAAGTAATCTATTTTGTTGTTGGAACCAGTCTCGCATCGTTACTACTGCAAACATGTTTTGTGGCATTTCAAAACCGGATTGTAAATATGTTTTCATTATTAAATCAGTACACCAGAAAAGGGTGCACGCAACCGGTCTTGTTCCTTTACACCCAGCAGGAAAATCTGTTCCACTAGCACAAGGATTTGGATAAGAAGCATAATAACTCTCACTCCAATGATCTCCGTTACAAGGTAAGCCATTGTCTAATGGATGATCGTATTGTGGTGAGTGATTGTAAAATTGCCAGAAACCTTTTTGTAATGAACTAGTTATGCTGGTTCCGTTTGTTACAACACCTTCACAGCCACCAACTGGAGTTACTCCACCTCCAGAAATTGATGTACTTCCAGGAATAACATATGCACTGGAATTGATTATGAAAATAATTAGAGCAATAACAAAAGGAATTGTTATGAGTGAAATTATTATTGGTTTTGCAATCTGTCTAAGTGATGTTGCAAGAGCTAAACCAAAAACACCTGCAATTCCTGCAGGAATTGCTGATAGTCCTGCCACAATACCGCCCGACCCCATAGCTGTTGCTCCAACACCGGCAGTAGCTATCAAACCCCCAGTTACAACTCCTCCTCCAAACATCATTAAAATGCCGCCCGCAACCATTGTGGGTCCTATGTATTTATTTTCTTGAAAGAATTTTTTAACTTTTGCCCAATTTATTTTTGAAGCTACCCAACTGACAACCATTCCAACAGCCGCTCCAATTATTGTACCTACGACTGGTAGCAGTGCAGTGCCTGCAGCTGCCCCAGCTTCTGCAGTAACAAGTGAAGTTCCAACAACCCCCGCTTCAGTCACAATTACTCCAGTAGAAGAAGCGGTTGCGCTTGCAAGAGTGGTTGGTGTTGCCATTCCTGCGATTTCTGTTGGTAAAAACATACTTCCTACAGGAGAAGTAAATTGACCAAGTGAGAACATTCTGAGTGTTTGTTGAGCAGGCGAAAGAGAGGAAACAAAAGTTTGGTAAGCGGGCATGTCAAAAGCAGTAATTTTACCCGCTAATACAGCCTGCGCATTCCAGGCGCTAAACAAAGTTGGGGAATAAAATTGATATGCTACGAAAGTTCCCGCTCCAACACCACCAGTTGCTCCTAATGCAACTGCTGTAGTTGAACTTCCGGTGGCAAATAAATCTTTTATGCTCTGAAAAAAATTAAATATGTCAGAGTTAGTTGGGGTTTCAATTTTTACCGACTCAAATTGTTTAAGAATGTTAGATAGTGGGTTTTGACCTTTACTGAATAATTGTTTGTTTTGACTAAATATATTTTTGGCTTCTTTTGAAAAATCAATAAGTTTCTCAATATTTACTTGAGTGGAATTTGTTGATGGTGTGTCTGTTTGTTGTAGTTCCCTATTTTCTCCATATAAAACATTTGCTGCTTGTGGACCTAGTGCTGCACTAGCAAACGCATGGAAAGTATCTTCCGAAACGGCTGTTGCTAAGGCTAGGTTGGCAATCTCAGTTTCAGGATATAATTCTGCGCTGGCTTTAAGTATCGCTACATCACTATTTTTGGGCGTAATAGCCAAAGATCCAGTAATCTTTGCTGGGTCAATGCCTGCTCTATTGAGTTCTTCCCAAAAAAATCTGTTTCTTCTTAAAATATCTCTTGCAACAATCCCAGAGATGGATCCAATTTCCTCCTGGGAATATAAATTCTTAATTATGTCAGGAATGTTTTTTGGTTGTAAAATGAAAGCGGAAACTTCTTGAACTGTCTTTTCTGAATTTTTTATTTCATTCGCTCCAATTGTGGCTAATATTCCCAAGGTTTGTTTTGTTAAGATAATTGGTTCAGGTTGTTTAACTGGCTCAAGGTAAATTTGTTTTGCGAACACCTCCCTGGCTTGTTGTCTTAATTGTTGTTTAACTATTTCTGGTTCTTCTGGTGCAACCACAAAAATTGGTTTGTCCGCTACTTGTGTTTGCACCTGACTTTTTGCAGTAGCTTGAGCAGCCTCCATGAAAGTAGATTGTTTTTTAGCTGCCACTTCCTGAGATCTCTTTCTCTCTTCAAGATTGGTTGTACTTCTTTGTTGAAGTTCTTCTAATCTAGTTTTATCTAGAACCGTTTGTGTTGGTTGGTCTTCTGGTTTTAAGTTGTTGAGTAAATCTCTGGATGCCTTTTCTGAGAGGGTAAATGTTTCCAAATAAACTGGAGGGATTTTGGAGTTTTTAACAGGATCAAAAAGTATATTTTTTGCTTCAGTGATTGTTTTTGTACCAGTTACTTGAAGTACATAGTTTTTAAAACCTTCTTCTGTCCAATCCATTGAAGATGGCATAACAAGTTCTCCTGAAAATTGTGGAAGTTCTTGTCTGAAAAAATACCTAAATATTTTTTGGAGTGTTTCTAATTTTTGTATTTGATCACCATTCATATCTTTGCAGTTCCTGTGTTTGTAACATTGGCCATACCCGTTATGTCAGCTGGTGAATAGGTGGTGTTCTGCAAATTAGCCTGCTGGTTGGTTAATCCCTCTGTGTCTCTTGGGTTAGTTGTGACAAGAGCATATTCTTCCGGAGAAGCAACAACCCGTATTGGTGCATGATGAGGGCCAGCAAAGAATATTCCCTCACCAACATTAGCAGCCAGCAAAAGCTGTTTTTCTCCCTGGGAAAGATAGAAAGTTTCGCCAATTTTATCAATTGCGGCTGGCGACTGTTTCAGCAGGATCTTCATGGCAGAATTGGTGACGATTGCCTTGCCAATATCTTGAGAAAGAAAATCCTCAACGTCCTGAGTAATGGTTGTTAAACCAAGATAATATTTTCTGGCTCGTTTGACTACTGCCCAAAGGAATTGGGCTGAATCTTTATATTTCATCATGTGCCACGCCTCATCAACAATTAGTAGTCTTCTTTTAATATCCTTTTTAATTCTCGTCCAGATATAGTCAAGGATGATAAACATAGCAATTGGCCGCATAGCATCATCCAAGTCGCGCACACTAAAAATAGTAAATGGGTTGTTAAGATTAATATTGGTTTGCTTGTCAAATATGCCCACATAGCTTCCCTTTACAAATTTTTCAATTCTGGCTGCTAAATCAAGTGCGTCGGTAACCTCCATACCAATAAGGGATTTATAAAGATCCTCCATAAGTGGTGGTTCTTTGGCTTGAGTTGCTGGATCTTGGGTAATGCCTTTGGCTCGGTAAGCATTAATTAAGGCTCGGTCAAGCAGGGCTTCTTGGGTGGCGTTTAGCTCGCCCATGATGACTTTAAACAAAGAATGTAGGGAAAGAATTTTCTGGCCCAACTGATTCTCACCTTCCTCATAAATTTGAGCCAAATCAAATGGGTTTATTTTTGACTGTGAACTAAAGGAAAAGTTAATATTTTCTCCTCCAACTGCTGCGCAAAGTTTTCCATATTCGTTTTCTGGGTCAATAATAATAACTTCTGTGCCCAACATTAGGCTTCTTACAGCTTCTAATTTTACTGTAAAGCTCTTACCAGAGCCTGCTGTGGCAAGTACCAAACAGTTTGAATTCTCCAAACTGAATCTGTCAAAAATAATAAACGATTCGTTTTGGGAATTCATGCCGTACAAAACTCCCGTGTCACTTGATAACTCTGCCGATGTAAATGGAAAAGTTGTAGCCAGGGAAGTTGTATCCATGTTGCGAGTTATGGAGAGCTTATCTGTGCCAAATGGAGCAGCTGACAAAAATCCCTGCTCTTGATCCAAGGTTGCTGATTTGGCAATTACCAACAGCGAGCCGAGGGTAGATTCTACTTGGCGGGTTACATCATTTAATTCTTCTGGCGAGTTGGCAGGAATTGTAACGTAGAAACTAAACTCAAAAAACCTTTCAGACCCTTTTACAAGTTGTTCCTGTAAAACCCTTGCGTCTTCAAGTTTTGCTTGAGTGGAAGGGTTGATTACTTTCCCTCTTTGAATGTCAGTTGAGATTTCGGCCTCCATTTCGGCAATTTTGCGGCGTAAATCATCAAGAACAGATTTGCCTTCAACGGGATAAATATAAAAGGAAATATCCAATGAGTGATCAAAATTAATAATTGGCTCAAGCCAACCCGGAGAAACAAATCTTGGATAACCGCCGATAAAAAGCGTTCTTAAATATACGTCGTCTATTTTTATATAATCAAAATCTACCTCAAATGATTTTGGGGCAAGAACATCTTGTAGTCCTAATCCCTCATTTTGTAGCGAATGGATGGGATTGATGATTGCTGGTTTTTCTTTTTTTGTGTTGTCCATAGTAATTTAATTTTTTGTTTGTATAGCCACACTTGCTTCCTCTGCCTGCTTTTTGGCAGGAGGTTTAGGGTTGTAAACATCGAAATATAATTCAATTAGTTGCTGGTTGGTTAGCTGTTTCAAGCGCAACCCCAACCTTCTTGCTTGCCGGGTTAAATGGTCACGTCTGGGGATTAAGATTAACTTTGCCTTTTTCAAAACATAGCTTTTAGCAAACGGAAGTGGCTTTTCAGAATTAGTTTTAATGAAGGTTGCAAAAGATTTGGCAACCCCCAACTCAAGTGGGGAAAAAGGAATAATGACAAAGAATCTTTTGCCTAAAACATTTTTCTTTTTAACAGTTTCGGTAATAAACTTTTTGTATGCTTTGGCAACGCCAACAAGTTTTGGGTTTTGCAATTTGGTGAATGACTCATCCAGATATTTTAAATAGCTGGTGATGTCTTTCCTTTGCGACTTAATTAATATTTGAGCCGAGAAGGTAAGTGAGTTAATAAGTGCTGCGTAAGCGGCAACCACCGCCTCCTGCTCCTTTTCTGACAACAAACCAAAATTAAGGGAGGTGGATTCTAATACTAAACATGCCCCACCATCCTTAAAAAGCGCAATATCGTCGATAATGTCGGCGATTGGCAGTTGTTTTTGGCTTGTTGATTGAATAGGCAAGTCGGGAACAGAAATAATCGGCACCCGCAAGTTTTTGATTTTTATATTTTTAGTATCCATGTGTTTTTTTAATTAGTTAAACTATTTTTAGCCCGGATGGCAATAGGTTGAATTATTTCTCCTCTGGTCTCAAAGGTGAGTGGGTCAAATTCGAAACCGTCTTTTTCTGTTGTTAATTCATATTTACCGGTAAGAAGTGGAGTAACAATCATAAAGTGACCTGCTTTGTTAGATTTTAAGGCCCTTACTGGTCTACCTAAATCATCTTTAATCTCCAAAATTGCCCCCTCAATTATTTTTCCAGAGCTATCCATTACTTGGCCAACTATCAAATTAGGATTTTCTGCAGGGGATGGAGGAGCAGCATCAGACGAAAACCGAGCTTGTATTGGGTTGGCTGAGAGCTGGTTAGTGGATGGGTTGCTTGATGGAGCTGGAACGCCACTTGTAGAAAAAACATTGGCTGAAGGGTTAATTATTTGTTTGCTTTGATTGTTTTCTGCTTCAACAATAAATTGGGGTCTGGCACTGGTTGGGGCAATTGCT
Organism: Patescibacteria group bacterium; assembly: GCA_038062745.1. GTDB lineage: Bacteria > Patescibacteriota > Microgenomatia > UBA8517 > UBA8517 > JBBTWO01. The sequence continues at coordinate 8,568 of JBBTWO010000007.1, forward strand.
ACTGCTCCAACTTGAGGAATTGTAACCTGTGGTCGAGTAGTGTCTTGTAGAATTGGAATTTGTTGGTTTGGTTGAGTGGTTGCAACTGGCATTGGTGTTGCTACAAAAAGCGTTCCAAGTTTGTTTAAAAAATTATTTTCTTGTTCTTCCAAATTGGAAAGAAATGGCAGTTTTGATCCATTTGAAGAAGCAGTTGAACCGCCACTTGGTGAGCCTGCATTTCCGGTCAACGTAGATTCTGACATATAAAAGGCTGGGGCTGCAGGATATGGTTGCCAATTGTACATGGTTGGTGAATAAATTGAGCGAAAAAAAGCCAGTACCCATCTCTCAAGGGGTCGCTCTTGAAAAGGTAAGAAAGCCAAGGCTGCTCCGAAGCTCAAAAAAAACATTATCAGTGGCCATTTTAAAACTGGATGAAGGCCTGTTGAATAAATAAGCAAAGAAATTAAAGCTCCAGCAGCCACTTGAAAGAATTGTTTCAAGGTCATATCACCAACTAATCGGAATTGATATGAAGATATTTGTTGTGGTATTGGATGTTGTTCCATATAGGCAGTCTCTACAGGTAGTCTCTCTATCAATGTTATATCGTGAAGGCTCTTTAGCAACTTATAATTATTTTCACAAGAAATTTTGATCAATATAGAGTATATTTATTTTAGCTACGTTCAAGGAATTTGGTGAAACTCCCAAACTGTGCCGCAACTGTAAAGTCAGAAAACTAGTAGCTAATTAGAAAGCCCGAGCAGGAAATGACACTAGAATTACAAACGTTTGAGTTTAATTCAATTGAGAAGGTTTTTGACACCTCATTGTATAAAGATGTCCCCTTGGAAAGAAGAAAAAGAGTTATTGCAAACCATTTGGCTGGATTGGTCTTGGAAGCGGGAGATAGAGATTTTCTAGAAAGAATTAATCCGTGGTGGGTGGTTATTACTCCAGATGGCCAAGCAATAGATATAATTAGTAGGCAAGATGTTAGTGGTAATTTTGGGGACAAAACACCTCTTTTGAAAAAAGAAAAAATCGGGGCAATTGATTTCTATTACAACAAAGGTCAGCTAGCCAAACCTGGAGATGTGATTTATTGGTTTAGTCCCGAGAAAGGAGATTCACTATATAAAGAAGCCAGGATAAATGTGGCAGAGGTTGTGGAGCTTTACGGGTTAAAAATTCTTAAGTGCTATGGGATTCCGTTGCAAACATTACCTAAAGATGTTTTGAAATTAGTCGAACACACAGAAGAATTAAGAGAAAAAGCCTTTATTTTTGAACCCCAGAACCCATTTCTAAAAAACTCTGATTGGTGGCTAGTAATAAAAAATGGAGTGCCAAAGAAAATGAAATCTGAAGCTATAAAGGCGGCTCTTGTTGTTGCTAAAGAAATGGCAGAAATGGTTGAGGAGGCTAGTGGAGACAGTGATTTTGTTAGTATAGGAGCATATGGTGAAAAGTATATGCTCAGCCAGGGGTGGTTTGTGAATAAAATAGCTTGTCCGGGCGTGTTTAACTTAGATATTTTAGCGCGTCGAGGTTTGCTTAGTGTTGCAGTAGATGGGTTTGGTAACTACAGAAAAACAGATGTAGAAGTGTATTTTGACTGCCCTAATTGCGAAGGTAAAATTCCTTCTGGAAGAGGCATTACAACATGTCCGTATTGTAATGCTAAAAAAGATGATTATAAGTCTGACTGTTCCAGGTGAACACAATTTGCATAAAAATGGTAAAATGTGTCAATGGGAGTTGATGATGACTTTTCTGAGCCAGTGAATCGATCGAGAGATGAATCAAATCTACCTGGAGGATGGGCTTTCATGGGTCGAGAGACACAAACATCACAACAAAAGAGTTTCAAGGAAATCCAATCTGAACTAAACGATCTTACTCTTGCTCCCGACCAAAGAACAGCTCTTGAAGGACAGAGACGTACACTTGTAAGAAACTTTGGTGCATTTGCTAGGGACTATTTACTTCAAGACCTTCCAGTTTCTGTTGATGCTCAGATGTCGAGCAGTACTTGGGATACAGTTTATCCTAATTTACTAACATTAGCATTGGAAACAGAAAACGATGTCAGTGGAATGCGAGGATACAATCCTAATTACGAAGGCATAACGTCAACTTTAGTTAGAGGTGTTGCAGCAGAAACCAGAGAAGTAGGATTAGCTAATAAAGGCACAGAAGCAGATAGGCAGTGGAGAGAAAAGAAAAGATTGATGCCAGCCGCAATAAACACGCTTAACTCAGTAATTGAAGAAGCAGATGCAATCGAAGATATTTTAAGAGAAATTGTTGACCCAAATTTTGAGCTTATGCCCCAAGACGTATTAGCTTTAATAAAACCTGATAGACAAGTTGCCCAAAACCAGCCAGTTGGAAATGCGCCGCAAGACCTGCCGTTTAACGCTGAAACTTTTGCAAGAATGATGGGGCAAGGCACTCCCGAAGAACAAAAGGAGTTATATTTAAAAGCTGAGGAAACAATGGTTCCTATGCAAATGGATTTACAGGTTCCTAATTTTTTACTTGGAGCAGACCGTAATATTAGAGCAAAAGAGCAGAGAGAGTGGAAGGCAAGGGCGGCGCTGTCTTCTATGGCTGGACACAAAAGAATGGCACCCGGATATGATAAGCAATTTCCAAATCAAGCTCAAATTGATTTTTCTGGCGAATTCTTAACAGATTCGTTAGGTATACAAGGCACTATGGAGATAGGTTCCTTTTATACTTACTGTATAGCAAGGAACGCTGATATTTCTTTTCTGAGAGTGCCCAATCCTAAGTATGTTTCACCAGAAAAATGGGACGCAAATACCAAGCCGATTCAAAAGAAACAGTTTACTACAAGTTTTTTTGAAATTAGTACTGCACCCCAATTTGCTGAAATTCGAGGGAAAGTAAGAGAACTTGCAGTGAGAAATTGGGATCTTGAGAATCTTGGCGAAGCTAGAGACGCAGAACAAGTGGCGTGGAATTTGATTTTTTCAGGCAATGTCGTTGAGGAATTTGATAGTATATATGCTTTTGGTTTGGAAGATAGAATTCCTCCAGCAGTACCACAATTAAAAGCCTTAACACTTTGGATGATGATGCACCCTCAGGAACGGCTTGCTGCAAAAGCCGGCGATCCCAACAAGAGAGAAAACCAGGAAGCAATGGGGGTTTTTGGGGAGTGGGCTGTTAACCGCACACGATCAACAGGCTCAAAACTTGACGTAGAAGTATTACCAAGAAAAATGTTTGAAAACGCACTCAAAGGAATAAAGGCTTCTGTGGATGGCGAGGAGCTTACTTTGTTTGATATTTTTGTTAGAAATGGTGAGGTTTTGTTCGGACAAAGAGTGCCGGAAAATTGGGTCAGTACTAACAATATTGAATGGGGAGGTATGGAAACTCCGTTTGCAAGCTATCAATTCGATTCTATCTCTCCAGCTATTAAAGTATTTGATGTTGTTATGAAAGGTAAAGATTCGGGGGTTGATTTGTTAGCACTTGGCACTGTTTGTAGAAAATTAAAACTCGATAACGATCAACGCGAAAAACTCCTTATGGCTTGGTGGGGAATTAAAGCACAAGGTTCAAAACTGTCTCCTAAGATAGGTGCGATGGATTGGATATATGCAAAGAACGCAGTTAAAAAGAATTACCCTGGATTTTTTAGTTAGTTTATTTTATTAAGTTTAACATTCTAAGAGCTTGGGCAACTGGATCTCTACCTGTACCGCCAGCAAGTTTGTCATATTCTTCTCTCTTGGCATAATGGTAAGAAACGGATGCTTGAACTGGTTTAAGCGCTTCACCTAAAGCCGCTCCATAGTTGAATTGTCCACCTTTGATTAATGACTGGACTAGTTCTGCTGATTTTGGAATTATAGTGAATATAACCATCGACACCCCTAATAATAAAAAGTTAGCCATAAATCCACCACCACCAATTAATGGTGGCCAACCCAAATTCGTACTAGGATTAAGAGTTGTTGTTAATAATCCATCTATGGAAAGAAAATTTGCCATAGCGGTGTCTAAAAAGATTATTGTAAGAAGTAAAAGCACGCTGGTTGTAACAAATATTGCTAAATTAGAGATATAACTTCTCATCCAGATACCAAAACCAAAATTTGGAACAAGCATTCCTAATAAAATATGAAAAGGAGCTGCGATAATTAATAACAAGGTCATTGCATACGCCTTTATAAGCGTAAAAACTACTTTGGCTGCCATAAACAAAATCATTATGCATACACCTATTCCAATAAAAACTAAAAGTAAAGAAAAACCAGCTGTTGGAACTGCGAGAGCTAGTCCGAACAATATCATTCCCATCATAAACATAACTGCCATAAAAACAGCTGATCCAAAGATAATCAAGAAGCCCCAAGATGTTAAAAAGTTAAATGCAATTGTGGTATTTCCCAGAAACTCAGCCGCAGGTATACTAATAACTCCATACACTACATACATTAAATCGATTAAAAGTCCTGCAATTGCATATGAAAAAGTGATTAGAATTAGCGCTGAAATTACTTTAACAAGTGAAGATTGAACAGTAATGGCTATTTGAGGGGAAATTTTCATTCGGAACATAATCATAAACGACATCGCAATTATTACTATAATCATCAGAGAGTAACTAATGTTTCTTGTAACAATCCACAGACTTCTGACTGGGGATAGAGCTCCAAAGCCAAATCCTGTTTGTGCTTTTACTTCAGTAATTATGTGAAAGTTGGCCAGCTTTTCAACAACACCTCCTGTAAATGATAGGTCTTTTCTTGTTGTTAATGCTGCCCATAAAGTTGTAGGTTGGTTTGACATACCATCAGCTTGTAATTCTTTAACTGAATCAACCAACTGACTCATTCTTTGAGCTATTGGGGGGATACATGGCGCAATCTGAACCATACTTTTCAAATCTAGCGTTGCAGCATTAAGCAGATCTTTAATGCTAATATTGCTTTTCATCAAACAAGCAGCTGGTTCTGAACCGACAGTTTGATTAATGAAAAATGAAGGAACACTCCAGATAACCCAATTTACTTGTGCTGCTGTGTATCTTTCACCAAACATTTCAGTGACAGGGGTCGCGGGATCAAATGTCTTTACATACCAATCATTAAAATTTGGATCATACCAGTGGGTTTGCGCTTTCACTTCAGACTGAAAAAGAACTGAAATAGTAGAAAATAAAACTAAAAAAACAAAAAAAGATGTAAGAAGTTTTTTGAAAAGATTAGGCATTACACTAGATTCTAGCAGAAATTAATTATTTAGTACAAACACTATTTATTCCAGCCAGCCATTTTTGAGCCATTGAGTCATATCCATTTGCCGTTGGGTGTGCTCCGTCTGACATTAATTCAATACCTGTCATTGGGACTAATTTTACATAACTGCTGAACTCAGAATCGTTGGCAATGTCTGCTAGTCCTTGATTATATTGGTCAACTGCTGCTTGATAAGTAGTGTAATTGATGGTTGCAAGCAAAATTTTAGCGTTTGGTGCTGCTGCGTGTGCTGAGGTAATGATTTGCCGCATATTTTGTAAATTTTGTTCAACACCAATGAAGGTGAGTTTGTTTGTTCCTATATCCATTAAAACAATGTTTGGCTGAACAGTTTTTACAAATCCCGTAACGCGGGTCAAGAAAAAGTCTGTTCCTTGAGCTCCATAGCCTGCGTGATCATCGTCTGTGGCTGGGGGGTCATATTTTTGGGTGCTGCTGCCAACAAGATTAAACTTATAGCTCGCTGAGGTAAGTGCAGTGTATAGGAATTGTCGATAGCCGGGGTATGTGTCGGCATTGTCGTTAAAAGTTGTTCCAACGGTTATAGAGTCTCCCAGTGGCATAATGTTTAATTCTTCAGAACAAGATGTTATTCCTGGTTCTGGAGTTTTGTTTTGGTAGGTTGACGGCAAAGTAGTGATGCTTCCCGGTTCACCAGACGCTTTCTCGGCACTCATTATTGTTAATTCTGATGGGGCTGTTTGTTTGCCGTTTGCTGAATGTTGACCAATGTTTGGATTTTCATCTGCGCTGTCGCCAAACATGGTCAAAATAAATTCTCCAGCCGTATCTTCAACTGATGACAAAGGAATATTTTGGAACAATTTAGCATTAATAGTTTGAATATTGAATATTTGCCTAAATGCTTGGACTAAATCCAATCCAAAAATGTCAGGAATTATACTTGGATCTCCAAATCTCCAAGCAGTAAGGTCGTCTTGATATTTTTGTGGATCGTTTTTATATTCATCACTATTCATATCTGGAGGAGAAGGATCAAATTTTGATAAATTCTGGCTTGTGTTGCCAAAATAACCTTCGCCTTCAATCTTGTAGTCGTGTACCTCTTTACCAACTGTTTCAGGGCTTGTTGCTAAAGTTCCTCTGGCCTCAGAATTTTGCATATCCCAAGGTAGCAGTTTTCTTATTGGTCCTGAAAAATTAATAACACGATCAATTTGTTCAATTGAAGCGTCAATTAACGGCTCAGCAACTTGAGGAACACCTGTTAAGTAGTAAGACAGATATTCATTTACTTTTTGTTCGTCGGTTAAATTACCTGTTTGGGTATTTCCGAGTATGCCTAAATTTGCATCCTTTAGATCGGCAGTTAAGTCAAAGCTCGAACTTCGGTAGCAGGTTACCCCTAATCCATTTGGATCTTTATCACAAATAGTATGATCATATTGTTGACCTGCAGCATTGGTAACTTTTAGTCCGTCGTATTTACCGTTATCTCCATATGGGTCAAAGGCTTCTGTTCCCACAGGTTGTAATTGTGGACCACAAGAATAGGTAATGTATTTTTGATAATCAGGTGCCTCTCTGTCCAGTGCCTTTGGTATTGACTGAGGAATTAATGGATCACAGGCATTTGCAGGATATGGTCTTAAGGGATGAAATTCAGGATCTGCTGTTTGATCACAAGCAATGGTGTCGGGAAGAAAATCTGTTAATGGTCTTTGATTGGGAAGCACTTCTCCTCCCGGCTCGGTAAAGCCCATTTCTCCCTCACAGGTGGTGCTGGTAATTTGAGCATGATCCCACCAATCTTTACCAATACGTGGATCAATGAAACTTCCTGTATCTCGTATTGCTACTTTTACAGATCCTCCTTGAACATTTCCCAAAACAAATCCACACGGAAGGGCAAGAAGTGTTGTTCTTCCGTTTGCTTCATTCTCATTGTAAGCAGCCAAAAGTTCGTCACTAACATTAAAATCTAATAGATGTATAGCATAACCAACTGCAATACTGTCTTGGGTTCCGTAATGAAGTGTTACGTCGGATTCTGTAGCGTATAACACTGTTACTTGGTGATTTTGATCGTCAATTGTATAACCCGATTGTGGAACTTTGACCTCTTCACCATCTCCTGCTTGCAAAGCAACCAAAACAGTTCCCCAATTGCCGGTGTAGTCGGCTTTAATGTCGTCACCTAAGGCTCCGCCGCTCCATTGTTTGACTGTGTAAAGATTAGTAAATTGGGGATTTGGATTGCTGACTGATCCAATTAGAGTGTTGAGTTGGGGGGCTAAATTGTCAGTTGGCCCGCCAACATTTATTTTTACTAAATCCTCTGGTTCTGGAGGAAGACCAATTGTATTAGAATTTGGATATGGTGGATTAACCTCTATATATCCATCAGGCATTCTTTTTCTGATATTTACATCAAAATCATCTTTTGCCTCTGGAGTTCTTGCAATTAAAGAAGAAGGCATGAAAATTAAAACTAACAAGGCAAAGACTAAACCAATTTGAATTAATTTTTTAAAATTTAATTTTTTCATGGTGCTTGATAGCATACTTCAGGTTTGTCGGTGTCTGGATTGTCACCTAACCTTTTTGGCCAATTTGTTCCATCACAATATCCTGACCCTAAACAAACAATGTCTGCATAGCTCATGTTGTTACAATCTCCTCCTCTGCATTGTGATGATGTAAAGTGTCCTTTTGCAAAATTCTTGGTACTGATGTCGGGTGTATCCCCTCCATAATATCCACAACTGGCTACTCTTACTTCCCTTTGGGTGGTTATTTTGCCTCCTGGATATTCTCCTATTTTTGATAGTAACAACCTAGCGGCTATTTCCATTGTGTCTACCGGCCAACAGCGATTTAATTTACCATCAATTTTTACACACTGATTTACTTCTGTCTCTGCTTTTTGGGTCTCGTCAACTGTTATGTTGTAGCCATTGTCGCTCATGGCCATGAGTCCTAAGTAAACACCAAATTTATAGCTGCAAGTATAAGGTTCACTTTCTGTATAAAAAGGCAAGGCTTCAATTCTATATATCCAATCAAGAACACCCTTCGGAACACTGGCTGCTGCTCCGCCATTGTCGATTGAGGCTTGAAGGATGTCGTTTTGGAATTCTGTGCTTTCTGGATCTGGTGCACTACAGACTCCGGCGGGGGAGGGGGCAGGTGAGGTTCCTGGTGGAATTCCAGATGAGGTACCAGCGTTTTTTGGTCTCAAGGCTTTTTGTAAATCTTCAAGCCAATATTTTTTAAGAGATCCAATATGGGGAACATAGAAAGATGGAGAGTTGCCATCTTCAGTTTTTAATTCTACTGGTGAATCACTCTCAGTGTTTTGAACTGCAGAAGCACTGTAAGCAACTGAGGAGGGGATTTCATCAAATTCTTTTGTATTTATAGATGGCATAAATCGTTTGAATAAGGATTGAGATCCATTGACCATAACATCATAAATATATTCAACTAAAGGATTTTTAATATAGACTGCAGCTTTTCCTTCTGTCTGACGCTCAACTTGGGGGATAGAACCACAAGTAAATTGTCCTCCACCTTTATCTATTGGATTGGCGTGACATTGAGGATCGGTAGCGCGTTGCGAACAACAGTTCTCGGGATAGAGAGTGTCTACTCCATCGGCCAAGCAGTTCGTAGGTTTAGGGCAGGCATCATACTCGTATTTTTGGGTAAACAGAACCCGGCCAACTATTTTTGGCCCAACCAAATCATCACCTTCGTTGTTTTTTACTTCTGGAACCACACAAGCCATCTGGTCATATGGTGGGTCAGTTTGTGCTTGATATGTTTCTGCTGCAGGAACAACTTGAGCCACTACTAAAGAGGAATTGTTTGTTTCTTTATTTACAACTGTAGTTGCATCGTCTACTCCTTGATGTTTTTCAATTTTGGTTGTAACCACACCAGGGTTGGTCAGGGATGCATTTTGATTTGACGGTGGAGCATTATTTTTCAGGGAACTAGGTTGAGGATTAAAAATTGCCTGAGCCATAGCCGACAACGCTGCAAGTAATCTTAAGTGTGGAAACCACAGCCTGGATTCTCCTTCACCGCCAACCTCAACACCTCCCGGGCCACATCCAGCCACATTGGCATCACAAAACCAGATTGCTTGATTATTTACAACACACGCCGAACCACTACAAGGCACTGTTCCGTTATACATAACCGCTCCGGTATATAATTTTGCTTGAGTTATATCGTCTGTGTATTCTTTTCCTCCGATTAGAAATCCTTGTGCTTTTCTACTGCCTTCCGCTGGGTCTGGAAAGTCAGACATGGTTGGATTACATCTTCGATAATTGTTGCCCCAGCAAGCTAGGTATTTTCCATCGGTTGAAAACTGGCAGCCAATTTCTGCTTCGTCAGACGATCCACACAGAGGAGCCCGAACTCTATAAACACTACAAGCATCATCTTGGCTTTTGCAGTAAAGTGTATATGAATTTCCGGGAGCGAGGCCGGCAACTGGATTGGTACATTGGGATCCACCAACAGATATTCCACTAGATGGATCTGGAAAAATATAGTCAGTTTTAACACTATAGCCAGCGGGAGCGCTGCAGCCTGCTGGAACATAAGCGCAAGTTTGAGTTGGATCTGGTATGGGGCAACTGGTAGTTGGAATAATACAAGCTCGCCCCTCAAACTTATTGTTTGAATTAATATTAAGACATTGTTGTTGATCTGTTATCGTAGAACAATCTCCCGGCTGAGTAGTGCCTTCACATTCTGGTGGGGCATCAGGTTTTTGTACACACCCTTGGCCTGCTTGCCACCAACACCAGTAACAGCCATTAGAAGAATTACAGTCGTGTTGGGCAGTGTTAACCGCAAAGACAGTTTTTGGATTATTAAACAACAAAAAAAATCCAAGTAAAAAAAATGCAGACAGCAACATTTTATTCATGATTTATTTTACCATTAGAAGGGCAATTAAGGTTGAACGACTGTGAAGTTGAGGATTCCTGTAACACCAGTAAAATTCCCAATTAACTGGAGAATAAAATATGAAGCTACAATGAAAACCAGACCCAAAATTGCATAAGTAATTGTTTTTTGTGCTCCTTGTGCTTTTCCTGCATCCGTGCCAGCAGTCAAAAAATTAAAACCCCCAATCAAAAGCATAATAAACAAAGCAAGTCCGGCAAAACCAACGGCAAGACCAACCACATTTGAAAAGAGTGTTTCAAAACCACCAATGGTTGCCACCCCAGTATCGTCAAAGGTAGGTATTTCTGCTGCATGAATTTCGAACATAGCAATAGTTTAAATTAACTTAAGGCAATAGACAACAGGAGACGAGTTCAAATGAAAGCTGTTGGAAGTTCAAGTGTGAATATGTCAACACCAAAGAATGCTTTAATAAGTTGAGCAATTGCCCAAGCTGAGAAGACGATAACTAAACCAACTAAAGCTGCTGTAATTTGATTTCTCGCAGATTCTGTTTGTCCTTTATCTCCTCCTGAGAGTATCCATTTAATACCACCAATAACTAACATAAAAAAGAAAACTATAGCCGCAATAACTAAAGCAAAGGTAATAAGCCCAGAAATTAAACTCGCTATTGTTAGATTTTCTGGTGAGAGAGTTTCAAAGTCATCTGTGCTAGGAACCAATTTTATATCGGTAGAAGTTTCACCTGCTGCTAATACTGTGTGAATAAGTCCGAACATATGAATAATTATTGTATTTTAAGAGGGCCGATGTCAATAGTCAAAATGTTGATTCCAAAGAAAGTCTCAACAAGATTGATAATTGCAAAAGTGGAAAACAAAAGAATAATTCCAATTAATGCATTTGTAATTCTTCCACGGGCTTGCTCAACAGCCCCTTTGTCACCTCCAGAAAATATCCATTGAATTGCCCCAAGCACTACCATGAAAAAAAAGCCAATTGCACCAACAACAAAGATCCAACCAACTAAAGGAGGAAAAATGGAAGCCAAAAAACTTTCCCCACTTTTTGAACTCAGATTTTCTGGCAAAAGAGGATTTATAATTTTTTCACTTGGGTTAGTATTTTTATCTGGAGTGCAATTCTTTGCACAATCCAAGTACTGCTGGGAATTCCCAGACAAAGATTCACATTGTTGACAGCTTAAGGCGAGTAAATTAGTCATACTATTTCATTCCTAGTAAATTAATCATAAATGTGATGTTTAGGACATCTTCAATTCCAAGAATGGATCCAACTAAATCTATTAAGAATATTGCTGCTATTACAACAACCAATCCTATAATTCCAGTAGTCATTTTTTGTCTTGCTTCTGTTAGTTTTCCCTTATCCCCACCCGAAAATATTATTGCAATTGCACCAAGAAAGAATTGAATGACAAACCAAATAATAGCAATCACAGTCATGACCCCTATGGTTGTTGATAAAACTTTAGTAAAAACACTCCCTGATGTTGAAGCCTCTTCTCCCTCAAGGCCAAGTGGTCCAAAACCTCTAAAACCACCCTCAGGGGCTAGTGGAATACTGGTTTGTGCAAGTAACTTTCTCATGGTGTTAGTGTTGGAATTGCTGGATTAAGTATGAAGTCCCAACTTCCGAATATCAACCAGCCAAAGATCCCTGCCAATACATATGCCCCAGCCGCAAAAGCAAGACCCAAAGCGGTTTGCCAAATTTTTGCCCAGGCACCCTCTATTTTTTTAGAATCGTCTCCTGCCGACAAGAAAGCATAACCTGCAAGGACAAAATTAAACAGAGAATAAATAACTGCCCCAACAATGAGGAGTTTTAATCCTAAATTCAGAAGATTTCCTATCCCAGCTCCAGTGTTGTTGGGGTCAAATTTTGACAGGGAAGCTGGTGGTGTTATTTCTCCAAATATATCTGTGTCTACTGCTAATTTATTCATATTTTTAAAAACCAGGCATAGTAATAAAGGCAACACCTGTAATTATTTCTATTAATCTTATTATCCAGTATGCTGCAAATATTATAACAAATCCAATAACGGCTGAGGAAGCAGCTTGCTGTGCTTTTTGAGCGTCTTGCTGGTTTCCACTGCCTGCTCCTTGGATTATTTTAAAACCTGCAAAAACAAGCATAAACAAAATTATAATTCCAGCAACTACAAAGGAAATGTTAAGACCCAGAGAAATTAAATCGCCAAGGCTATTTTGGCCAGTGCTAAAAGGAGTATTAAAAGTGGTGCCAATTGGAACTTGTGCTAATTTATTCATGCTTTAGAAAATACTAACTACACTACTTAGACCAAGTAGTTTTGCAATTATTTGAACTATAAAAAAAGCAAAAAAGACAACAATGAAACCAATAAAAGCATTTGTAAGTATATGTTGGCCTTCCTGAACTTTTTTTGGATCCCCAGCAGAGGTCATGAGTTTAAAACCACCCATTAATAGGTAAACAAGTAATGCAAAACCTGCAATAGCAAAAAGATATGGGAGCAATTCTGTAATAAGTGTTCCAATTTTTGTATTTGGGTCATACTTATAGTCAGACCCCAATCCCTTCTCTGTTATTGTTTGAAAATTTATTTGTGCTAATTTGTTTGTCATACTCCAAATCCTGGTATACCTAGTATATCAACACCAGTTACTTTTAGTACAAACACTGAAAATATTAGTAAAATAAGTCCGCCAATTGCAGATGTTAGCAACTCTCTTCCTGCTTGAAGTTTTTTAGGATCACCTTGGGATGTTGTGATCATAAAGCCTGCAACTAAAACTAGTATAAAAGCAATTCCTCCGCCAATACCAATAGCCCAACCCAAAATCCAACCAGCAAACGTATTGGGGTCGTTTATTGGAATACAGCCAATTGCAGTATTAATCCCGTTACTTATATTTCCACCACAACCAACACTATCGTCAACAGGTGCCTCTTCGTCGCCACCGCCGCTTGACTGGATAACACAACAAGTATACTCGCCTTCACACAGGCCGGCAGAGTCAATTCTTTCATTTCTTTGACACACTGTCTCACACGTGCCCTGTGGATTTTCTGGGCAGGGAGCCCCGACTATTACAGGACCAGATACACAACAGGTTGCGCCTCTACAACCACCTCTGTTGTCAGGATGTTCAGTATCTTTGCAGCCACCCGTTCTACAAGTACCTTCAGGGACACTAGGACACGGAATAGCGTAAATGTTTTTTGGTAACAGTAGGTTAAAAATAAAAAGGAAACCCAGCAAAAAAACAAAAAATCTTTTCATACTTAAATTCTAAAGCAAAATGCATTTATATTCCAGCTGATATAATGAATAATATGATCCAAAAGCTTGCCAATCTTGGTGTCCATGTGTTTTTTGTAGTTTGTTTTACAATTTTAATCTTCAATCCAAATTTATCTGCCTTTAATATCTTTGCTTCTCATTGTGGTGCTGATCTTGACTGCCAAATACAAGAAATTCAAACTGAAATTAATGCCTTAAAACCTGCTCACGAAAACAACAAAAAAGAATTATCCTCCCTAAACTCTCAACTAACAGATTTAAAGAAAAAAATTACTTCTTTGTCCTCTCAGCTAACCCAAGTTGAAAAAGATATTTTGAAAAGAGAAGAGGACTTGGCATATGCAAATGAAATATTTAATCAAAAAGCCAAAAATCACTATCAATTTATTAGAACTTATGATCCCCTGGCTCCCTTTTTAAATTCTCAAGCTTCTGGAGCTTTCCGCGAAATTGTTTTTCGCCAGAAAGCCAGCGATGAAGACCGCAAAACAATGGAAAAATATGGTCAGGATTTGTTGAGCCTAAAAACAGACAAAGAAAAACTTGAAAAAAGCAAAGCCAGCTTGGCCGCTTTGCAAAAAGATATCGACGCCAAAGCAAAGTTTTTGGGAGCCGAAGTAAACAAAGTGGAAAGCTACATAGCAACTTTGTCTGCAAAACAAAATGAATTGTCAGCTCTTAAAGCTGGTGGTTTTGCAACATCTGTTGGTGATACTCCAGGAACTGCTGAACCGTGTTCTGGTCCTCCTGGATCCTCAAATTATTGTGACCCAGGCTTCAGACCTGCTTTTGCTGGATTTTCTTTTGGAGCACCTCACAGAACCGGCATGAGTCAGTATGGGGCGTATGGCAGAAGTAAGTCTGGTCAATCTGCAGAAACTATACTGGCAGCTTACTATCAAGGAGCAGAATTAAATAAGAGTTTCGCTTCCCCCGCCAATATAACGGTTGTTGGAATTGGAACAGTCTCTTTTGAAGACAATTACATGTTGGGTATTTATGAAGTTCCGGAAAGTTGGGGGGACAGTGGTGGTTTTGAAGCTTTGAAAGCTCAAGCTGTTGCAGCTAGAAGTTATGCTCTTTACTACACCAACAATGGAACAAAAAGCATTTGTACCACTGAAGCCTGCCAAGTGTATAAGTCACAACTAAAGAGTGGAAAGTGGGCTGAAGCGGTTCGTGCCACCCGTGGTTGGGTAATGACCAAAGGAGGGAGTGCTGCAGGAACATATTTTGCCTCAACTTCCGGTGGTTACACTATTTCCCAATGGGGTTGGAATGGCATCAAAGATGCAGCGGGGGATTGGCCAGCAACGGCATATGAAAAGACAGCCGGTTCTCCGTGGTTTTATAAGGGTTGGTATAAATCTCGTGGTGGGGCAACTTGCGGCAGAAATAATCCTTGGTTAACCTCGGGAGATTTAGCAGATATTCTAAACGCTTGGAAAGTATTAACTAGTGGGGGTGGAGATGTTTCAAGAATTAGTCCATTGGATACTGGGTGTTGGGGAGG
Organism: Patescibacteria group bacterium; assembly: GCA_038062745.1. Taxonomy (GTDB): domain Bacteria; phylum Patescibacteriota; class Microgenomatia; order UBA8517; family UBA8517; genus JBBTWO01. The sequence goes on from JBBTWO010000007.1 coordinate 23,578, forward strand.
CAATCCATATTCCAAGGATGAATTGAAAGCCATTGGAGGCTTTGATTCAGTATCTGCAGTTTCAGTTATTTATTCAAACAGTGGTTCTACTCAATCTGTTTCCTTCTCAACCAACAAAGGTAGTGCCAATATGACTGGAGAGGATCTCAAAAAAGCTTTTAACCTTCGGGCGCCTGGATATATTGGTATTAAGTCTTCACTTTTCAACATTGAGAAACTTTAAATACTAATGTTAATTTCGCCTTTGCCATACATTTTAATCAGAAGGTTGATTATTGTTTGATATGGAACTTGGCTTTTTTGAGCTCTAGCCTTTGTTTTTATTAAATCTTCATTCTTTACTCTTAAGGTAATACTCTTGGTTTCCCTTAGTTGTCTGTGTGTTTTTGCTGCTTCTACTAATTCATCTCTTATTTTTTCGATATTATCACTTTCGACAAACTCGCCCCTGTTAAGAGCCTCATCTATCTCCTGTTCGTATTTATCGAGAACTAAGTTTTTGAATGGGTCAAATTTGTTTTTTTTCATTTTATTTTTCCTAAATATTTTTTGGTTAATTTTCTATTAGGATAGATTGTTTTTAAAAAACGCACTTTCCTTTTTTGATCAATTACATATGGTACTACGTACACATACTTATTGATTTCTACAATAAAGATCCTTTGTTTGGGATACTTGTCCTGTCTGGGGTGGGACATTTCAGTTATTAGTTTCCTATTCTCAAATGCACTAATTACATCTTCAAAATCTACACCCCTTGTCTCTTTTAATATAAGACTTTTCTCCCTTGAATAATCAAAAGGATAATTCATAGATATAGTATAGTATTTGTACATACTTTGTCAATACTTAAACTGGCTTGATTTTGTGGGTTTGTGGTGGCAAATTTGACTGGCTTGGTTATATAATAGGCTAGCATGCCAGACATTTTTATAAATGACCCAGAACAACTTACTCCAGAAGTTGCCGATGAACAGGTAGAGGATACGGGTATGAAACCGGCTCACGAGATTTTGCACCACCCAAAGAAAAATATTCATAAAATTGAGGGTCACACACACAACCCTTTGTCTTCTTTTTTCTATTTTCCAGATGGTGTTAGTTTCATTGCTCAGGATGCCCATGAAAGAATAGTATTGCTGCTTAGGAAACACCCAATTACTAACGTACCCTGGATCATTGGGGCTGTAATTATGTTGTTTGCTCCAGGAGTATTGAGCTTCTTTCCCCTCCTTGAGTTTATGCCTGAGAGATTTCAATTTGTAGCAGTAGTTTTGTGGTACCTATTAACCACAGCTTTCATTTTTGAAAAGTTCTTGAGCTGGTTTTTTAATGTATATGTAGTTACTGATGAGAGAATTTTTGATGTTGATTTTATCAATCTTGTTTACAGGGAAATTGCCGAGGCAAATTTAGATCAGGTACAGGATGTTAATGTGGTTATGGGAAGTGTTATTCGAACCATTTTTAATTATGGTGAGATTCAAATTCAAACCGCTTCTGCTGTTCCTAATATTGAATTTGAAGCAGTTCCAGATCCTGACCGAATAGCTAAAATTATTCGAGAACTGCGAGTTGAAGAAGAACAAGAAAAACTGGAAGGGAGAGTTAGGTAATGGAAGCAATAGTACTAACCGGGTTTGATATTTGGGCAATTGTTAAGATCTTGTTCTTGTTTGCAATTGCAATTTATGTTGTTTTTGCAATTGTGGTTGTCAGACAAGTGGGGTTAATGACTAAAACTTTGGAGGTTGGTTTTGAAATCCCAATTAAGTTTATCGCCTGGCTGCATCTGCTTTTTGCATTAGGTACATTTGTTCTGGCATTATTAATATTGTGAATAAACCCCTTGCCCAAGTTGCTAAATATACAAGCACCCCAAGTGCGAGTAGTTGGGGTCAAGTGCATGACTTCACACCTACTGATCAAGACAAACTAATAAAAAGAGGCAGACTGGTGGCAATAATAAGTATTACTGGTCTTTCCGGGGGGCAAATTGAATCAATTAACGTTGGCCGGGAAATTCTGACCCGTTTGCATGAAGAATATTTTGGAGAAATTGCTACACCCGCTTTTGAGAGTTTAAAAACTTCTATTGAAAATGTTTGCAATGAATTCTCCAATGATCAGGTTAAAACCAGTATTGGAGCATTGGCTATATTGGCCGACTCACTTGTTTTTGCAGCTAGTCAGCACATAACTGGTTTTGTTTTACGCCAGGGAAGTTTGGCAAAGATTATTGATTCCCAAGCTGGATTTTTTTCAGGTAGTGGAAATATATTTCCCAATGACACTTTTTTACTGGCAACGAGTGATTATTTTGAAAAAATGAGTGAGGGAATAATTAAAGCTTGCCTGGAAAAGCCTTCTGCTCAAGCAATAATTGAATCCCTTACCCCCTTTGTATATGACAATAATACCTCTCACACTTTTGTAGCTTGTGTAGTTAAATTTGCCACCCCAATCGCTAATACTGAAGCCATTTCGTTTTTTCCCCACCAAACACCTGAAGTGCTTGGTATTAAAAAAACATTGGTAGATTTTATAGATAGCTTGATTGCCAAGATTCCTGAAAGGCGTGTTATTGTCAGACCTGATTTGGCAGATATGGATGGCAGAAACAGAAAAAGTAAAGTCTTACTTATTGGAGGAGTTTTATTATTTATTCTTTTGGTGAGCATTGTTTTTGGGAGCATCCAAAGAGCCAATAAGCTTGCCAGATCAAGATATGAGGATAGATTAATTACTGCCGTCCACCAACTTGAAGAAGCAAAAACACTGGCAACTATTAATCAAGCCCGCGCCCGCGAATTATTGTTGGCAGCAAGGCAAACCTTGAACGACATTAAGACTGAAGGTGTTAAAGATAATCAAGTGGAAAGCACACTGTCAGAAATAAACTCCAACATCGGCCAAATTGCTGGCATATATGAAGTAAACCCAGAATTATATTTAGACTTGTCACTTTTGAGCCAAGGACTACGGGGAGATGATATCTCAATTTCAGAAGGCAGAATGTTAATTCTTGATAGACAAGGAAAATTAGTTAGTGTGGCCATGGATAGCAAGAAAACCCGCGTCTTGGCTGGACCTGAAAGATTATCAAATGCTCAATTTACTGCTGTATATGCAGACCGTAATTTTGTTTTGACAGACTCGTCTGTAGTTGAAATATTGGGAACAACGAAAACTGCAATTGACAAAGACTGGGACAAGGCAGCAGGCATGCATGCCTTTGCTGCCAATATCTATATTCTAGACAAAGGAAAAAACGCAATTTGGAGATATTCAGGATCTGATGCAGGCTTTGGAAGTCAAAATAATTGGTTTGCCCCGGGCATTAATGTTGATTTATCAGGAGTAGCTGCTTGGTCAATAGATGGCTCAATTTGGCTGCTTACCAGTAAAGGTGAAATTGAAAAATATACCAATGGCAATCCTCAAAACTTTGTCATGAGTGGATTAGAAGGGGATATTGCCGGAAGCGTGGATATTTTTTCAGATGACACAACGCAGTATTTGTATGTATTGGACAAAAATAAAGGCAGGATAATAGTACTAGACAAAACTGGAGGATATAAAGCAGAATATGTATCAGATCAAATTAAACAAAGTTCAAAGTTGGTGGTTTCTGAAGAAGACAAGAAAATAATACTTTTGGTCTCAGACAAATTGTATGAGATACTAATAAAGCATCTATAGTTGTAGATTGGAGTTGACAACTCCAAATTACCATGTAAAATGGAAGTATGATTACCAGATTACTCAAACCTGTAACCAGCCAAAGCTTCTTTCTCTTTGGTCCTCGTGGTACAGGAAAAACCACCTGGGTGAAGTTTAATTATCCTAATTCTATTTATCTGGATCTTCTTGATTCAAGTCTTTTTACTAGGCTTTTGGCTGATCCAAGTCGGTTGACTTCGTATATACCACCCGGAAATAAGGAATATGTCGTCCTTGATGAAGTTCAAAGAGTTCCAGAACTATTAAATGAGGTCCACCGTCTAATAGAGTCAGAAAAAATTAAATTTATTCTTACTGGAAGTAGTGCCCGCAAACTAAGATCTAAAGGTCACAATCTATTAGCTGGTCGTGCACTCACTTATTTTATGCACCCATTAACAGCTCTGGAATTAAGGACAAGTTTTAATCTTAAACATGCGATACAGTTTGGACTCCTGCCTTCAGCGACTAAAGAAGCTGATCCAAGTAAATATCTTTCTAGTTATGTTGCAACATATCTAGAACAAGAGATCTCTCAAGAGGGGTTAACCCGCAATCTTTCGGCATTTTCCCGTTTCTTGGAAACTGCAAGTTTTTCTCAAGGGTCAATTATAAATATGTCGGCTATTGCTCGTGACTCTTCTGTTGAACGCAAGGTAGTTGAAAATTATTTTTCCATACTTCAAGATTTGCTAATTGGCTACAAATTGCCGCCTTTCACAAAACGAGCAAAAAGGAGACTTATGTCTCAACCAAAGTTTTATTTTTTTGATACAGGGGTTTATCGTTCTATTCGTCCCGCAGGACCTCTGGACGCGCCTGAAGAAATTGGAGGAATTGCACTTGAGACTCTTTTTTTTCAAAACCTTCTTGCTATTAATCAATCTCTAGGTTTGAACTATGACCTTTATTACTATAGAACGGCAACTGGTATAGAAGTTGACTTTATAGCTTATGGGGAAAAGGGGATTATTGCTTTTGAGGTAAAGCACTCAAGTAAATTCTCTGAATCAATGCTTAAAGGTCTTAAACATTTTTTGCAGGATTATCCAAAATCAAAAGCTTACTTACTTTACATGGGAGACAAAGTACTTTATCAGGACAACATTACTGTATTGCCGATTAAAAATGCTTTAGAAACTTTGGATAAGATACTTGTTTCCTAGGTTTTCTGGCTATTAACTAAAAATTGCTAAATATTTTTATGGAGGACATGAAGTCATACAACTTAATATTTGTAGATTGTGAAGGGCATGGACCTGCTCCTACATTTAATGACGATGCTTTATTTGAGTTCGGTGCTGTCAAATATACGCCACAATCAAAAGTCTCTGCAAGTGGACGCGTACGAAAATTGTCGAATGGTACTCCGCCGCTGACGGCGTCTCCGTGGCTCCCCGCTCGCTTCCAGCTCGCGGCTCGCCTTTTATTTTTCTCACGTGCGAATTCCTGGCTTAACGGCCATTTCTTTTGGCAAGGAGAAGTTTAGAAGGAGCTAAACTAGAACAAAGAAATAGGAAAATTTTTTTGAAATTAACTTTCTAAAAAGTAGGCTGGTTGTTTCGGATTACTCTTACTACCAAACCTATTTAAAAGCGCTCAGGGAGCGCGCTTCACCTACTTATTCAAATGCTATGTCTTCCTCTTTCACTTTTTCAGAAAGAAATACTTTCATAAGTGATTGGTAGGGTACATCTTTTTTATTAGCTACTCTTTTTAGGCTGTTTAAAAGGTGCACTGGAAGACGAAGAGTAATACTTTTGGTACTAGGCTTAAGATTTGGAAATTCTACCTCTACAGCTTTGCTCCAATCTATATAATCAGTTGAGCTGTGAGTATTCCAAAACTCTGCTTCTTCATCTTCATTTTTAAATTTAGGTATAGTTTTTAATTTTTTCATATAATTCATATTTTCATATTATTCATCTAAAAAAGGTTAATATTAAACTGCTCTTACTTTTTCTCACCTCCTCCGTAAATTGTTCTTTCTTTTTTGTCTTGATTTCTTGCTGAAATAACTCTTATTTTTTCATTTCTTATCGTAAAAGCTATAAATAATAATCGTTGATTGTTGGTTTTTCCTAAAGCTTGATATCTATTCTCACTTTCTGTTGAGTGTGACGGATCTTGCCCAACAATCAAAGGTTTGTTGAAAAATACTTCTTCACATTCTGTCCAATCAACATTATGTTTTAGTTTATTTTTGTTTAAATTTCCTTTGTCCCATTCAAATTGAATTTGTTTGGGTAAGGTAACTTTCTTTCTGGGCATATCTGTACATTATGGTAATATACATTGAAGCTTTTGTCAAGTATGCCTAAGAATGGTTGACTTCAATTCTAATTGCTATACAATCTACTGAAATGAACGCCGAAAGAGCGGTTTTTGGTCCCATGGCAAGAGAGGAGGTAATTAGTCATTTATCTCCAGAAGAAGCGCGAGCTGTGCTTCAATATCACCAAGCTAGGGAGAAAGAAATGGATTTGAAGGAATGCAAAACATTATCCGACTTGGAAAGTTGTGTAAAAGGTGGTGTACAGGGAATGATGGTAAACGAATTGGTAGCGGTGGCAGTATTTAATCGTGGGCAAGAAGGTATTGATTCCGAGAAGCTCGTTGCCTTAAGAGACGCTATTTTGCAAGATGACATTAATAGAGATAGATATAATTTGGTCAAAGATAAAGATGGAACAATAAGAAGATCAAAACATCTTTAAGTGGCCATGCCCATTTGGCCACTGCTCCCAATCAAAAATCTCTGCAAGTGGTGAAAGAGCGATAAATCTTGAACTCCTTACCACAGCGATACTATCACATTGGAAGCCTCTCGATATAGACCCTCAATTAATAATCCTAAATGAACTAAATAAAAATCAGGCACAAACCGAGCGTGGATTTGCTTATATGTACTAATCAAGAAGGAAACTATTGAACTTTACTGCTATTTGTTTGTTTTTCTTGTTTTATTACCGGTTCTAAATCGCAATTTTGCTCTAGGAAAGCCTTTCTTGGTAGCGATGTTTGCAATAGCGTCAAACTTTTTCATTACCGGAAAGTTATTAGGATATAAGTATCCTTTCCTATTAAGAAAATTTTTAAATTGTATTACTTCTCGAACATATCCATCGGCGTTTCGTTTAGAAAACATTTCTGAATACTCAAAAAGAATATCTTCGCCTAGCATCGCTCCATGTTTTGCTATCATTGCTTCCAATGTTTCCACCTCTTCCGCATCTAAAATAATAAAGGGCATAACTGTGTAATTTTCATAAAAAGACCTTGCTAGTTTGCTAAAATCCTCATAGTATTTACGGTTGTAGGCGTCCATGGGCACAGTTTCACCAACAATTAACAGTGGAATTAGTTTTTTATTACCAATTTCTATTGGAAGTTTCGACTTACCACTCTCAATCTCTTTAATTGTTCTTGTTATCTGCCCCAATCCTTTAACTTTTTCGTTCCCAGAAAAAAGCTGTTTTAGGGTCGGTTCCATGTCCACTTTCTTTCCAGTTAGCCTTGCCTTGTAAGTCCAGTGAGCATATTTTGTCTCAACGCAAAAGATTGCTTTCGAACCCACAATGACCCCGTCAAACAATTCACGACTATTAGCACTTGGATTTTTTATATAACTATTTCCAAAAGCTCCACCTAATCGTTCGTGTATGTATGCCTCAAAAGCATTACCCCAAACAGTAGGAAGGTCGTCTCTGGTTCTTTTGTCTCCAATCTTGCGCAAATAGTTTTCAAGAAGCCAATAAATACCTTCTGTTGCCTTATCCATTAAAAAGTCCGGCGCAGGACACACAAAACACTCTTTATTAAATGGAATAAAAGGACATTGTCTTAATTGCAGAAAATTATAAGGATAAATATCAGTTCCGCCTAATAATTCAGAAACAACTTTTTGATAACCGCTTTCATAATTGTCTACATCTAATAAAAGTAAATTTACGACAGCATCCACCTCTTTCTCATCAAGTTGAGCCTGCTCAAAGTATTTCCTCTTACAGGTAATCCACTGCTTTGTAATATCTGGTTCTTGGGTAGTGTTGTTTACCCAGCTCACCAGTAAATAGAAGCAGAGAGATAAATAATCGTTAAGTTCAATTCCACTTGTGGCCGTTGAGAATAACTTCTTTATATCAAATTCTGGGTGCAACTTCTCGATTTTAAGAAACAAATCTTTAAATCTAGCTAATCTATATGGCAATCTTTCTCTTACCATAAAAAAGCTTTGCCTCGCCAGAAATTCTCTTAACCTCTCTCTTTCCACTTCCACAGGAAGTACAATTCCCGAATGAGTATCAGGCATGCAAACGTCTGAAAGAATTAATAACCACTTACCTACCAAGCCTACGTCTTCTGGTTTTACAAGTCTTCCACCTTCCTTTTTTGCTTTTTCTAATATGACTTTATATAAATTTAGTATCGGCTGTTCTGCAAAAAGAACCCAATTGTCGGTTGGCGATTTAGATATTGCTTCTAATATCTTTTTCCTGAATTCCAAGTCGCCGGCAAAAATATCTCGAACCAGTTGAACCTGATTGTTTCTATCTGAAAACCCATTTTTGGAATATAGTTTTACAACTATTTTTGAAAGTGTTTCCAATAGAGAATAAAAATTAAACTCCGAAACCTCATTCCTCACTCTTTCAATCCCGCCACCGTCAAAACCGTAAATTTGTTCATAGCCATAAATGACCAACAGGTAATCTTGAAGTGTCCCTTTTTTCATATCAATTGAAGTATAACAAAGGGTACAATTATCTTAATTAAAGCCATGATAAAACCTCAAAATCCGTCAAATCCAGCAGAAAACGCCATTTTGAAACCCTACAAGGAAATTGAATTTAATGAATTTATAAAGTTGATAGGTGGTGCCAACATTCCAAGCTGGTCTATCTTTGCAGAAGTGTTGGGTGTTAACAGGGAAACAGTCGCCAGATGGAAAAAACATCCACTGGCGCAAGCGGCCATTATAAATGCGATTAACGAAAACCTACGAAAAATGGAGACTTCCGGAAGGGAAGATTGGAAAATGTACAGGGAGATATTGCGAATGTTGGGAGTGAAAGACAAAAGAAGTATTGAAAATTATAGCCATGACAATACGAAAAGTATTCTTGACCAACTTGAAAAAGAAAATCTGCAAAGCGATTATGTCAATTTGGCCGAAAAAGCGGCGGAGGAACTTTCTAAACGCGAAGTTGTATCAATGAGAGCGTAGAAGTATAATTCAACCATGTCAGACAATAATAAAGGCGTGCAAAAGACTACTTCTTTACAGGCATGGAGCAAATTAACAGAAGAGTATTTCGGAAAAAAATTAAGAATTGAAGACAGAAAAGATAGAGAAATTATCTACGGACTTCTAAAGGAATACAATTTACCCCATGAAAGATTTTATGCTTTCAAATCAGGTGACCAAATTAAAAAAGAGGAATTTCTTGAAGCTATTGGCGATTTAGGCCTTCCATATTGGATTAGTGCCACACCCAAATTGGGTATTGAGGATTTAGGTAGAGTTTCAAAATTAGGCTTGGAAAACGCAGATGATGGATGGAATTTCCTTCAATCGCTAGATAGACTAAAAGATTTTAAAGTAATTATTATGCAATACCCAGACAACATCGAGTTCAAAGGAACCGTTGTTGTTTCAAGAAGTCTAAATGGAATTGCAGAATTTGTAGAAGGAGATAAACACCTCCAATTAATTTCTGGTCAAACCTTTACCGACCCAATGCTTTTTAATCAACAAAAGATTATTAGGTATTCAGACACAATAGAAAAAGAACACCAAGACGAACTTTTTTCTTTAATATCAAACAGAGCCGGACATTATGAATTTCAATACGGCTCCACTCCCGATAAGCCACAAAGCATAATTTTCTTTGATTTTAATGACGAATTGGCTTACGAGGACGTTGATGCTCTTTTTAATGACCTTATTGTTTATTATGAAAAAGCCGAAGAAGGGATAAACGGATTTGATGTAAAAGGAATTCCAGCAAGTTTGGGTAAAGCTAAAGGGAAGGTTAAGATTATTATGAGTAGTGACACCGATAGTTACGGCACAATCAAAGAGGGTGATGTATTAGTTAGTGATACTACAAACCCAGATATGACGCCGGTTATGAAGAAGGTGTCAGCAATAATAACTGACATGGGAGGTGTTACAAGCCATGCGGCCATTGTCACGAGAGAGCTTGGAATTCCCTGTATCGTTGGAACTAGAAACGCAACCCAAGTATTAAAAGACGGAATGGAAGTTGAAGTAGATGCCTTTAGTGGAACAATAAGGATTATTTAAATTATTTTCCTCCTAACCTATCTTCAAAAAGTTCCTTTGCTTTCACTTCCAACTCTTTGTATCCAATTTCTTTTGCAATATCCCAAGCTTGTTTAGAGTATTCTTTAGACCTCTCTAAATCACCAAAAAATCTGAGATTATTGGCAAGGTTATGTAGGGAGTTGGAAACGCCTTCTTTATCTCCAAGTTGTTCATATAAATCCTTTGCCTCTAACAGGTTTTTGGTAGAATAATGCTCAATCTCGCCAGTATCCAACCCCATCTCTTTTGTTAAAAAATATGAAAGCCCTGCCGCATTCCCAATAGTAACTTTGACATGAGCAAGAGCATCCCAATTTTTGGCTTTAATAGCTTCTTCCTGAGCTTCCCGGACTAGCACATCTGCCTCCCTTGAACTTTGTTTAACAGTTTCACTCAATCTTTGAATTTCATCGCTCCCCATTAGTCCATAACCGATTTGCCTATATCTGGTTTCTGCATAGAGCGCCATTGACGCTTCAAACATTTTATGGTGAATTAGATACGCTTTATGGCCTTTTAGTATTGCAGATGAGGAAAGGTCGCCTAACTGGTTGGCAAGCTCAATTCCTTCTTTGCATAGTGCAATAAAATAGCCGGTTTTTTGAACTTGTTGGTCTGTTGATAAAATCATGTTTATAATTGCCTGCAATTTTACGTGTCCTCTTGCATTGTGATAGGCAGTTTCGGCGTATTTGTAAGCCTCCTTCATTTCTGCTTTTTGCCAATGTTCAAAACTCTTTTTTATATTCTCGTCATCCAATACATCAATGGACGATATAATTGGTTTTTGTTTACCTTCATTTTCAATTCCAAGTTTTTTCATAATCGCAACCACATTCTTATCCGTTTCTGAAACTATGGTTTTAATCTTTTGAGTATCTTCTTTTATGTCGGGCACAGCCAGATTTGGATATTGGCTCATTATTTTGGGGTTTTCAGAAAGAAGTTGAGTTAATTTACGTGCACCATAGGAAGTTCCTTCGAGTTTATATTTGGAGACTTCTTCACGGAGAAAGAGTACAACGTCTGTGGGTAAGTCTAACGGGGTTACAAAAATCCAATCTTTAGCTTTTAGTTTTCTTTCCTCGATTGTCTTTGAAATCGTAGTCAAATCGCTTTTGATTTTGGCCTTGTAATTCTTTTTGGTTAATTTATCTCTATCTGGAAAATAAATTGCAAATATCTTTTTATCTGGAACATAACCATCCATTCCCAAATCTCCTCCACTATCATCAAATGATTGAAAACTTGCAAAAACAGCATGAAAGAGGGTATCGCAAAAATCTTGGAATTCTTTTGGGCTCGTGAAATCAGTTAACTTCATGCACCAATTCTATCAGAAGCCACAAACCAATCTACAAACCTATCACGGAAGCAGTTTGTCATTGTCTATTTCAAGCCCGTTAGCGAGTTTAACAATAGTTTTTAACATTGGTTCTCTGTTGCCATTCTCCAACTCATTAACTGTTGTTAAATCCAAACCTGCTTTAGCGGCTAACTCTTCTTGCGATAAACCTTTCTGTTTACGTATTTTTCTTAAATTTTCTCCAAACTTTTGATTAAGTGTAGCCATCTCTTGCAAAATTATGGCCTTGATGCCATACTTGTGATATGGCGAGGATGCCAAATTATGAAGCTGTGTTGAGGCTAAATTTATTAGGGGGTGATTAAATTGAAGAAATTATTTAAATACATTCTTATTGGTTTTGTGGGATTGCTTGTATTGGGAGCTGTTTTTGGAGGGTCAAGCAAAGATAAAGGTACAGAAAACAAAGCAACAACTAAACCAGAAGCACAAAAAGCACCAGAGGTTCAAAAAGTTGAAATACTAACCTTTGTTAAAGAATTTGATGAAAACCAACTCTCGGCAGAGGATAAATACAAAGGAAAATACGTGGAATTTAGTGGTTATATTAAAAACATAAGCGAAGACATCACGGGTTCACCCTATCTTTCAATAAATCCTAAACCCGACCAGTATTATTTTGGTACTTATGTTCAATGTTTTTTCAAAGACAAGTCAGAATTAACAGCTTTGAAAAACGGCCAAAAAATTACTGTTCAAGGAAAAGTTGACAGTCAAACGTTGGGGAATATCCTTATTAAAGATTGCAAAGTCGTCACACAATAATTGGTAATTGACGAGAACTATTTTTCGTTCTATCGTGGTGTGATATTCACATTTGTGAATAAGTAAATTGTAAAGCGTAGCTTTCCGCTAAGTACATCGAAAGTCAGATTTGTGTCTCTAGTAGACCTTTAAACCATAGCGATATGGCACGGAGGTCTTTTTTATGGCTAAAAAACTAGAGCACAAAAACAAAGAACCAGAAAACGAGAGTTTAAATACTAATGGGGTTGTTGATTTAATGCACCTTCTTGCAGGGGTGAAAATTAACAATGATGAGGCCGAACTAAATAAAGTGAGCATGAAAGACAATTTAGGAAGAAGAATTTTGTTTTAATCCGTAACTAAAATCTTCTGTTAAAATCGTAGTTACAGGATATGGAAGAGAACGAACCAGATATAACTAAATTCAAGTATGTACTCTATGCTAGAAAATCTACAACGGACGAGAGAGGTCAAATTCGCTCCATTAAAGACCAGATTATAGATTGCCAGAAGCTATCTTTGAGATTAGGCATAACCGTTATTGGTCAACCCCTTATAGAGAAAAAATCCGCCAAAATTCCCCATCGACGACCGATATTTAGAAAAATGATTAACGATATAAAAGCAGGTACATATGATGGAATTCTCGCATGGAACCCAGATAGGCTAGCGAGAAATATGTTAGAAGGCGGGGAAATTATAGATTTAATTGACCAAGATATTATTAAAGATTTAAAGTTTGCCACCCACCACTTCACAAAAGACGCGAACGGAAAAATGCTTTTAGGTATGGCATTTGTCCTGTCAAAGCAGTATTCAGACGATTTATCACAGAAAATCACAAGAGGAGTTAGGGGTAATTTTGCAGAAGGAAAAGTAGCAACTCCCAAGTATGGGTATGTAAATGAAGACGGTTTTTATAAGCCGGATGGTAAAAATCATGAACTAATGTGCGAGGCTTGGAAGATGAGAATACAAGGAACTTCGATTGAAAACATTGTTTTTTTCTTACAGAAAAACGACCTTTACAAAATAGTTAAGGCTACCGGCAAAAAGCTACGAATAACTATGCAAAAGTTAAGCGATATTTTTAAAGACCCGTTTTATTACGGGGTTCTAATAAGTAAAAAAACAGGAAACAAAATCGATTTAAGAGAAGTATATAATTTCAAGCCTGCCGTAAGTGAAGAAGGATACTTTGCTGTTCAAGAGCTTACATACCACAGAATAAAGCCTACAAAGCCCCACAAGATGTCTTTTTATCCTTTCCGACAAATGGTGTATTGCTCTTTTTGTAGTTCGTCAATGGTAGTTGCTCCTTCCACCGGACACACTAAAAGGTACTTATTTTTCCGATGTGACAATGAAAATTGCTCACGAAAGAAAAAGTCTATAAGAGCCAAAATTGTCGTAAATTTCATATACGATTTTCTTCAAAACGGCCTTAATTTTAGTGAGGCAGAATATAAAGATTATTTAAGCAAAATAGTGATTATTAGTGATGAAAAAAGGCAAAAAACCAAGCACGACCTACATAATATAGAGGGAGTTCTTAAACGTGTTTCTCGTGAGATTAGCGAAAGGAGCCTAAAAATGGTGGACTTTAGCGAAATCAAGAGGGTGCAAGAGGAAAACGCTAACCGAATTAAGAAACTTCAAATCGAAGAAGAGGAGTTGAAGACAAACATAAATAAGCTCAAAAACGAAATCAAGGAACCAGAAAAAGATAGATTAACAGTCGAACAATTCTTGAACTTATCAAAAAATGCCTTAAATATCGTTCAATCAGCGGATGTAGAGATAAAAGACCAAATTACCCGTTTAATTTTCTTGAACTTTTTTGTTGACGAGGAGAAAGTTACGAATTTTCGGCTCAAAGAGCCATTTGCTACCCTCATAAAACAGAGGGAGTTCCTATCGGGTGGAGATGGAGGGAGTTGAACCCTCGTCCGAAAAACTATTTGCAAAACTTCTACAAGCTTGTTCAGTAAATAATATTTCCTTTAAAAATTAAGCCCACTGACAGGCATTTTAAAGTAAGACCTAGTTGTCTTAGATTTAATTCTCTAGATCCAAAGAATTAAATAGCATCTCGAATTGGTTACACCCTTTTGATCCGGTCGAGAATCAGATCTCAGGATGCTAGTTGCTGTTTAGGCAAAATGAGCATAGGCCATTGCTGGCTTTTGCGCCATAACTAGGTTAGATATTTGCTTTTTTGCATTTATCTTTTTAACTCTTTTTTACGAGTATTAGTCAAACTCGGCTTGCAGTCTTGTCAAAGTGCCTTCCGTCGAAACCGGTCATCCCCAGGTTTACTTGTCCTTGTATCCTCTTAGCTCTCGTAGAGTATTTCTTTCTATATCGTGAGCCTTGATATCAGCTTTCTTTTCAAACTTTCTTTTAGCCTTAGCTAAGGCTAATTCGAGCTTGTAAAGACGGCTTTTCCGACCATTTGGTCGTAAGCTGCGCTTAGTGTACAGGGAAACGGGTACCAAAGTCAACCTTCTGGCCTTCATTTTAGCCTCGATGGTGCGGATTTGATCTCGGTGGAGAAGCAGCTTTCTGCTTCTGGTTGGGTTGTACTCCTTTTTGCCTTCTATGGGGATGTGGGCATTCACCAACCAAACCTGGTTTCCAATTATTTTAGCAAAGGCTTGGGAGATATTTACTCTGCCCAGCCGAATAGCTTTGGCTTCACTTCCTTGCAGCTCAATACCTGCCTCTACTTTCTCCAGAAGCTCGTAATCAAATTTGGCCCGTTTATTGAACACTCGCATTTGGTATATTGTAACTTAAAGTGGATGCTTTTAGTGAAATACTCAAGCTTTGCTTAAGCCTAATTTTTCCTACTAAGTGTGTGGAATGTGGTAAGCAAGGGGATTATCTCTGTAAAGAGTGCTTGTTGCACTCCAAAAAACAATGGCCATGTTGTCCCAACTGTCAGAAACTTTCTCCTTTGGGTCAAACCCATGACAACTGTAAAACAAAATTAGGACTTGATGGTTTAATTAGTGTCTACTGCTATGGGGGGGTAATCAAGAAAGCAATTTTTGCAGTTAAGTACCAATATGCCTACAAATTGTCGGATAATATTGCGGCTATTGTAGGCCAAGATTTAAACAATCTGGATCTTTTTTCTTCTCCAGTTTTAATCCCAGTTCCACTATATAGAAAAAGAGAAAATTTGCGTGGTTTCAATCAAACAGAAGAAATAGGAAAAAGGCTTGCTTCAAGGCTAAATTGGGGGTTTGAAAAGGATATTGTAATGCGCATTAAGCACTCAAAACCCCAAGTTGGCCTGTCGCATCAGCAACGCTTGCGGAATATTAGCGGAGAATTTGCGGTAAATATGGAGTATTTAGCCTCAATACCAGAATTGAAGTCAAAAACAATAATTGTATTTGATGATGTCTGGACAACTGGAGCCACTATAAAAGAAGTTTGCAAAACACTAAAAGAAAATGGCTTCAAAAAAGTGTGGGGACTGACAATTGCAAGGTAATGGGCGGAGGATACAGGAGTCGAACCTGTTAGGGATTGCTCCCTTTAGTTTTCGAAACTAATGCCTTACCGTCCGGCACATCCTCCCTAAACTGGTGCACCCGGATGGAATCGAACCATCAGCTCAACTTCCGCAAAGTCGAATTTTATCCATTAAACTACGGGTGCAGGTTTAGCCTATTATATCAGCCCTGGGGAAGTTTTTTTGCAAACCAATTGGAAGACTTATCCAGGAAAGATGCTGGAGCTTCTTCAAGAACCAAATATTTCTTCAGTTCTTGTTCAAGTTGTGGTTTTTCTGCTGAATTAATCACTAGTTCCAGTCTTCCAGGAAGGGTGTAAGTTTCAATTACCAGTAGCTCACTGTCAAATCTTTTGGTGAACCAGAACCTTCTCATTGCTTCCCAGGGTGTTAATTTTTCTGCAATTTTAATACCCAAAGTAGTCACTTTATATTGAATGTTTTCAGGCTCTACAGTTGAGAGCACGTAGAAAAGAAACACTAAAGAAATGATAAGCATGACAGGAAGAAATCCATCTACCAAGAAGAGGACAAGACCGGTTACGGCTGCAATTGAAATAATAGTTACATAAAACTCTCTATTTCTTCTTTTAAATGGTCTGGCAGGAGCAGTCCAGATGTGTAATTCTTTTTGAGGAGGATTGCCAAAACCTGTATTTAAACCTTGGTTTTGTTGTAAGGGTTGAGTATTTTGTGGTGTTTGGACAGACTCAGGATTCATAAATTCATTATACACAATCTATGAGATATGTAGTAAATAAAAACAAACAAATGACTATAAAATTTGGTTATTATTGACAATAAATTTGGATATTGTTAGTATTAATTTGGAAAGAGTATGAGGTTGGAAATGGAAACACATTTTAAATTCAGAAAAGGTCTACAAAGAGAATTTCTCCTAAGTATTGCTGTAAAAAGTTGTTTATCTGTTACTGAGTTGGCACAGATTGTTAATGTACATCCAAGAACATACAGAGATTGGAAAGCTGAGAAAAATTGCATATCTGGATCAGCTGCCAAAATACTATCAAAGAAGTTTGACTTAATGATAACGGAAAACGAAAAAGTATTAATTGAAAGATGGAGAAAAGCCAAGTCAGATGCTGGAAAGACTGGTGTTTATATATGTATTGAGAAACATGGAAATCCAGGAACACTTGAAGGTAGAAGGAAAGGGGGAACTAATTCTCTAATAGTCATGAGAAAAAGTGGGATTATTCCGGGTGCAAAAACATTTACAACTCCTAACTATTCCGAAGAGTTAGCTGAAATTGTAGGAATTCTTTTAGGAGACGGTGGAATAACAAATAACCAAGCAATTATTAGTTTGAATGCTAAAAAGGATAAACAATATGTTAAGTATGTTTGTCGGCTTGTGGATACTGTCTTTAATACAAAAACCCGCATTCACCAAAGAAGAGACAACACTACGTGCATATACATAACAGGGACAAATTTTGTTAAATATTTACTTAAAATCGGATTAAAAATTGGAAACAAAGTTAGACAGCAAGTTGAGGTTCCCTCTTGGGTTAAAAGCAACAGAGAATTTCAAATTGCTTGCTTGAAAGGTTTAATGGATACCGATGGTTGCGCTGTATGTGTAAGAAGAAAAAAACGTTCTTTTGGACCAAACTACTTACTTTTAAGTTTTTGTAACTATTCC
This sequence comes from Patescibacteria group bacterium, assembly GCA_038062745.1. Lineage (GTDB taxonomy): Bacteria > Patescibacteriota > Microgenomatia > UBA8517 > UBA8517 > JBBTWO01. Next base: position 40,937 of record JBBTWO010000007.1, read on the forward strand.
AGACCTTTACTCTCTTTTGTTTTTGATGTGATGCAGGACTTGGGACTAAGGCCAAGTCTCAAGCTAGAAAATGGATACGTTTGGGTTTATAATAAGGCTGGGTTTTATAAGTATTTTGACACGGTAGGTACAAATAACCCCCGTAATTTAAATTGGAGACGTCAGATAGCGGCCAATTCTACATGATTGGAAATCATGGACCGTAAGGTTACGTGGGTTCGAATCCCACCGTCTCCGCAGGTTATAGGGTGAGGTGCGAGAGTGGCCAATTCGAGAGGATTGCTAATCCTTGCCCGCAAGGGCCCGTGGGTTCGAATCCCACCCTCACCGCCATTAACTGTCCTATATGTTTATACTATAAGGTGGGTTCGCATAGCTCGGTTCATTGCACGAGTTTTGAAAACTCGCGGGAGTAATCCCATCACAGGTTCAAATCCTGTACCCACCGCATATGGTAAAATACCATTGGACAAAATTATGATTAATGTAATTTCAAATACTAAAGTAAAAGATATCTTGGTTGGTGGTTCTGTTGTGTATAAAAAAGACAATGGAAAAATAACCTGGTTTGTGATTAAAGAAGAGGGTGGGGAATGGGAATTACCAAAAACTCTTGTTAGACGTGGAGAGTCCTCAGTAAGGTCTGTTATTCGAGCTATGTCAGAACAGGCTGGTATGAAGGCCAAAGTCTTAGAAGAGGCTGGAAGAGGCACCAGAGCCGTTATGCACAACAATAAACCAACAGACCAGAAGTTAATTTATTATTTACTTGTTGAACGCGGTGGTGGGGAAGTTTTAGGTTTTGATGAATCCCAATGGATGGACTACGCAAAAGCCATTAAAAAGCTTGAGAAAAAAGAACAAAAAATACTTCATCAAGCCAGGGAATTACAAAAAGAAGTAGAAAAGAAAGCTAAGAAGAATCCAATTATTGAAGAGCCAATAGATTTTGAGAAAGAATTGATTGAAGAAGTAACTGCTGTTTAACCCTTCTGTGGGTTCGAGTTATATTCCTACTGCACAATCCTCTTGTAAATATAAATTTGTTACTGGCCTTCGGTATTGCTGATATAATCCAATCAACGTATGGATCAGGTAGAAGAAATTAAATCAAAAACAGATATTGTTGGTGTTATTGGTGAATATGTTCAACTAACAAAAGCTGGAAGAAATTACAAAGGTGTCTGTCCTTTTCATCAAGAAAGAACGCCCTCGTTTGTTGTGTCTCCAGAACTACAAATTTACAAATGTTTTGGCTGCGCAGAAAGTGGGGATGTCATAACCTTCGTTGAAAAATTTGAAGGCTTGGAATTTTACGATGCCCTAAAAACTCTGGCCGCTAAAGTTGGAATTAAACTTACTCCCCCAAAGGGAGATAAATATTCTGAGAAAGAAAAATTAATAGAAGCCAATACTATGGCTGCCAAGTTTTATAATTATATCTTGCTTAATCACCAAGAGGGTAAAGAGGCACTTGACTACTTAACCAATAAAAGAAATATAAACCCGGAAACTATCAAGGAATTTAATCTTGGATTTGCGCCTGATAATCCAGACATGCTTTCTAGGTTTTTAATAAACAAAAAGGGGTTCAATAAATTTGACCTTGAGAAAGCAGGGTTAATTGTTTTCGGCAGAGGAAGAATGTTTGACAGATTCAGGGGAAGAATCATTTTTCCTCTGTTTGACCACGCAAATACGTGTGTGGGGTTAGCTGGAAGAATCTTGCCTTCAATTGAAGCAAAACTACCCAAAGATCGCCACATTGGAAAATATGTTAATTCTCCCGAAACCCTCATTTATCACAAATCAAAAGTTCTATATGGTTTAAACATTACTAAGAGTGAAATTAAAAAACAGAAAATAGCCTTAGTTGTCGAAGGAGAAGTTGATTTTCTGTCAGTTTGGCAGGCAGGCATTAAAAATATTGTTGCCATTAAAGGAACTGCACTAACTGAGCAACAAATAAAAATCCTGAGCAGGTTTGCAGACACATTAGTTTTGGCACTGGATTCTGATGTAGCAGGGGATGCAGCCAGTAGACGTGGAATTACTATGGCTCAAGCAGAAGGCTTAAAAGTAAAAGTGTTGAGGCCATCCAGTAAATACAAGGATCCCGATGAGTTTGTTCAAGCTGATCTGGGTGAATTTGAAAAACAAATCGACCAAGCAGAAAGCGTCTGGGATTTTATTATTGATTCGACTTTCACAAAATTTGATGGTACAACAGGGGAGGGAAAATCATTTATTAGTCGTGAATTAATACCTGTTTTGGCATCAATCGAAGACAAAATTGTCCAATCTCACTATATAAATTTAGTTGCAAAGAGATTGTCGGTACCTGTGGAGGCTGTAACAACTCAGATTTCAAAATTGGGCAATGTTGCCACCGTAAAAGAGTCAAAGGAAGATGTTTTTGAGACACCACAACCAACAGTCACTAAGCAAACCAGTAGGCAACAAGCGCTTGAGGAGCGATTTTTATCTTTGTCTTTTCAAAAAAGTCCCCAGACTTTAATTGACAACATTGATCTTTTTTCAGATTCCAAAACTGCTAAGGTGGTTGGGAGCCTAAAAGAATATTTAGCCAAAGCCAAAGAATTTAATTTAAAAGCATTTATAGGCTTTTTGCCAAGTGAGTTGAGTGGTTGGTTTTCAGAGTTGGTATTGAGTGGAACTCGGGAAGTCGATGAAGATCAAATACAGGTAGAAAAGGAAGTTGACATGATTGTTAAAGAACTTAAAATCTCAACTCTCAAAAACGATTTGGAAAATTTAGCCGCCCAAATCTCTCAAACAGAAGACACAGGTAAGGATGACAAAATGCAGGAATTAACCAAACAATTTTCAAATATTTCTGCAAAATTGGCCAAAATTACCGAAGAATAAGCTTGACGGAAGCTGAAAAAATGGTATTATAGATTTAATCAAAGAACGAGGCGAGAAGACACTCGCCTTACGTTGAAAACGATACCCAGGGAACCCTGGGTATGTTTGCGTTAGACACAATACTAATGCTAAGAAAAGCAACTGAGGAATTACTTAAGAAGGGTCGGGAACAAGGATTTTTAACTCAAGAGGATATTTTAGATATCTTCCCCGATGCCGAACACAGACTAGAGGAACTTGACAACCTCTACGAAGCTTTATTGGCAGAAAGTATTGACGTTTTTGAATCCGTTACTCCAGAAGAAATAGAAACCGACAAACAAGCTCAAGAGCGACTCGAACGCGAAATTGAACTTCTAACAAAACTTGAAGGTGTGGAGTCTACTGATCCTGTCAGACAATATTTGCGAGAAATTGGGAAAGTGCCACTTCTGGATGCAGAAGAGGAAATAGAACTTGCCAAAGCTTATGAGAAAGCAAATAAAAAAGCCAAAGATAAACTTACTGAATCGAATCTTCGTTTAGTTGTTTCTATTGCCAAAAAATATATTGGCCGTGGCCTTTCACTTCTGGACTTAATCCAAGAGGGAAACCAGGGTCTAATCCGTGCTGTCGAAAAATATGATTGGAGAAGAGGTTTTAAATTTTCCACCTATGCTACGTGGTGGATTAGGCAAGCCATAACTCGTGCTATTGCTGACCAGGCAAGAACAATCAGAATTCCTGTACACATGGTGGAAACTATTAATAAGTTGTACAGAACTAGCAGAAAATTAATGCAAGAATTGGGAAGAGAGCCTACACCTGAAGAAATTGGTGCCGAACTTGAGATGGAGGGCGATCGGGTAAGAGAAATTTTCAAGATTGCGCAAGAAACAACTTCTTTGGAAGCTCCTGTAGGCGAAGATAAAGAAAGTTTCCTTGGAGACTTTATTCCTGACGATAGTCCTTCTCCTGTGGATCAAGCATCCCGTCAACTTCTTAAAACTCATTTGGAAGAAGTACTTGGAACCCTGTCAGAACGTGAAGCAAAAGTATTGAAACTTAGGTTTGGTCTTGAAGGCGATGGTCAACCAATGACTTTGGAACAAGTTGGTAAAGTATTTGGGGTAACTAGAGAACGTATAAGACAAATTGAGGCAAAGGCCTTAAGGAAACTAAGACATCCGGCTCGAAGAAGAGCCTTGAAAGATTATTTGGAATAAAATTGTAAGCTTTTCTTCATGGCCATTTTTTTCCTGTTTTATCCCGTTTTATTTTGGAAACTTTTAGAGTACAATACCTATAATATTGTAGCCGCAGGCTACAAATGCACACCAATGGTTAGAAAATCAAAACCAAAAACAGCAGTTGGGCAAAGCAGATTTAACAGTTTTGCCAAAAAATACCTTTTACCGATTCCTGATGTAATCAAAACTTCAACTGGCCTTAATCTTGGTCTGACAGTGTTAGAAGTTGTGGTTGTTTTTGTTGCTATTGTGATTTTTCTGCTTTGGAATTCAATTTTTGTGATGGGGATTGTTAAGGGCAACAATGCCTTATTTAGTTACGTGTTGTCTCAATTCTCTTCCCAAAAACCATACTGGTACTATTGGCTTGCTGGGTTTATCGTGATGGTTGGTTATCTTGTAAGAAAGAACTATGTAAACCTGGCTAAATCAAAATCCAAAAAAACAAACAGATTGAAGGCCTTAAAATTGTTTGGCAGCTCACTTTTACTTATAGTGTTGCTTGTAGTCTTTTGTTTAGGAGTTGGTTTTGCAGCCGTATATGCGGCTGGAGTTGTGCATACCAATATTTTACTTGCCAATATCAATAAAGGTGGAGTAGGAGATGTTGTTTGGGGTAAAGAAAAAATTCAAAGTCGACTTGAGTCCTTAGACCAAGTACCAATAATTTTAGAGTCTACAAAGGAAAATTTGGACAAAGATATTGCCAATATATATTTGAAGAATTCTGGACTAAGTGATTATTATCAAAAACAGGTAATAGCAGTTGTACCAAATTCCTTACTTATTAAAACCTCCATTCCAAAAGATAGTATGTTGATGGTAAAAAACTACCTTTTTGTTAATGAAATCAAAGATGATGAAATTCAACAAGTTTCTCCTGTCCTGGGTTACAAATTAGTAAAAGCCCATTTTGGCGGTAAATACATTAAAAGCTATCCAGAGGTCAAAGTTTTGGGCAGGCAGGATTATTTAAAGTTTAGGGAAGAGCAGATAAATAAAAGAGTAAAGGCTATTGAAGAAGTGCTCGCAGATGTTAAAAAGCAAGCTGCAGCCGCCAATGGTGCATTAGCAACTGCCAGAGATAAAGTTGCTTATTACGGCAACCTGCTATCAGTTTCTTCGTATGCAAGGGAGGAAGACTACAACTATTGTGTAAGTTTGGGTTCATACTATCCAGAATACACACCTTCAACTTGTCGAACCTATGTTGATCAATATTGGAATGCAGTTATCCAAAAAGCAGAACAAGAAAAAAGGAATTGGGAAGGCAGTCTCGGAGCCAGACAGCGAGAAGCAACCTATTGGAATGGCTTAAGTAGCTACGTTTCTGAAGTTAAAAACATTGTTGAAGGCCAAAAAGATACCATTCCATATGAGTTGGGGGTCTTCCACGACGACAACAAAATTGAAATTGCACTGGACGAGACAAATTCCAAATCAATTTATCCCTATACTGCAACCTTGGTGCATGAATATATGCATTACACCAGCCACGTATCAAACGAGCGAGCGATTCCACTTTTCTTTGAGGAAAGTCTAACTGAATACTATGCCAGGAAAGTCATTCAAGGAAATACCAATCAAGACAGTCAGGTTGGCTACCCAGTTTTAGTAAAGCTAATTGAGCGTATGTTAGAGAAAGTGGATGCTAAAAAGCTTGAGGATGTTTATTTCACTAAAGATCAAAAAGCACTTGAGGCTTTGCTTGAGGAGAATTATGGTAAGGAATTTTACGAAAAGAACAAGTTGAACTTTGATATCTTACCATTCCTATCAGGGGAGGAGCAGGTAAAAACAGCCAATGAAATAATTGAAAAAATTGGTGGTGAAAAATTCAAAGTCGAAGACTTCAAGTAAAGTGATTAGTCAAGAAATTTAAAAGTGGACATGATCTGGTCAGACAATTCTTTATTTGTCTGGGTTGGTTCTGTAATGTAGATGAGTAACCAATATCCGTCCTTTACGACTGCAGTTATGAATTTGCTTTTCCTGTCATTTACTTGACCGGCAAATCCAACATAACCATCTAGCGATATGTCTCTTGCTGTTCCTGGAATTATCAGCCTTGGATCGTTTTTGAAGGTTTGAATATCTGACTGACTTACTTTCTTACCACTTTTTTGATATACAAAGTCCATCAAGAAAAACTCTTCACCGATTTTATCGTTTTGCAGATAGCCAGTAAATTGATTGGGTTCGAGTTCTGATTCTCCAATAGCTAAGTCTGATGGTGCTTTAAAGGTTAATTTGAGATTTTCAAACTTTCTTTCTGTCCAGTTTGCTGTTGGTTCTGGTGCAGGAATAACGGCAACTAAAGTTGGCTGTGGTTTATTATCTGAATCTGGTGTTTGTTTAGCAAATATATATTGATAACCAAAATATCCAAGTCCTGCCAACAATACAACAGCAGCCACCACTATTAGTGCAGGAGAAAATTTTTTGGAAGTATTAGCTGGGTTTGGTGGTGAGACAAATTGGCCTGTTTGCATAAACAAGCATATTGTCTACTAATACAGACACTTGTGCAATATAGCGCCAGTTGTTGGTGCAATGGTGGACTTGTGTTAGAACCTACTTGTGATGACCAAACTGGCTTGAAAGTGTATAATTAACTATATGGTTAATTTGCCGCAGTGTATCTCAAAATTTTTTTGGGGAGATAAATTGGAAGAGCTAGATTGGGAGAAACATAAAAACTACATTGCCAGAACAATTCTTGAGAGAGGGGATCGGGATGCTGTAAAGTGGCTTTTGGAGAAGGTAGACACCAACTATATTAAAAATTTATTGAAAGCAAAAAAAATTGATCTCAAGTCTGCCAATTTTTGGAATATTTATTTATCATAACAATTTAATTATCTTGTAATGTTTACAAACACACTTCCAGGTAACACTTCAACGGTACTTCAAAGACTCAAAAGTGTTTTTTTGGTAAAAGATTTTTATTTAACTGGCGGAACAGCATTATCTTTACAAATCGGTCACAGAGAATCACAAGATTTAGATTTTTTCAGCCAAAACGATTTTGAGCCAGAGTTAGTTCAAAAGCAGTTGGAGGCAATCGGTAGTTTGGAAAATGTTGAAATTGGTAAAGGCACTTTGAATTGCTTTTTGGATAATGTAAAACTTCAATTTCTTCATTACCCTTATCAACTACTAGAGCCAAATATTCACTGGGAAGGTATTCAAATTTCAACAAAACTAGACATTGCTTGTACAAAATTGATAACAGTCTCAGTAAGAGGCAGTAAAAAGGATTTTATTGATATCTATTTTTTGTTAAGGGAATTTGATTTAAGAACGTTATTCGAGAAACTAAAGAAAAAGTATCTAAAAACAAATTACAATGAAACGCACATTTTAAAGTCTTTAGTCTATTTTGTAGATGCAGAGGAGCAACCATTGCCTCGAATGCACATCGAATTAAGCTGGGAAGAAGTAAAAGAAAATATTATAAATAAAGTTAAAAACTTCGAAATATAATCGGCTCCACCTGATGGACAAAATTAGAACCTACAATATTGACCCCGCCCAAGTATAATTTGTAAATTTTGGAGATTTGTGTCTGCCTATTAATAGCGAAGTGTTGATTTTCGCAATTGAAGATATTTGTCTCAAACTAGATAGGTCTTGTTCAACAGGGGTTTCTTTTGCTTCGATTGCAAGCTGGCTATCTAAAATAAAATCGATCTCATGACCAGTTTTCAAGGCATAATATTGGATTTGACCTAGTTTTGTGAGTTGATTATAAAGGGTATTTTCAAATTGAGCGCCACTTGATAATTCAGCTAAGACGTTTGCGAGGCCAGTATCACAAAAATACAGTTTTTTTGCCTTTACTATTTCCCGATCAATACTGTTTGTATAAACAGGAACAGTAGTTATAAGATAGGTTTTTTCAAAAAAAGAAATATAGTTTGTAATTGTTGGACGGGACAATCCTGTAAGTTGGGATAATTTAGTATATTCAACTCGACTACCAATTCTTCCAGCAAGTAGCTTGGCTAAAGAATATAAGTTTCTTTCGTCAGAAAAATCAGCTAAAGATCTAATATCAATATTTACATATGAAGACATAATATCTAAAAGCAAATCTTTTTTATCTTTTTCTGAACTGGCAAGGACGACTTGGGGAAAACCACCAAATCTAACAAAATCTTCATAGTATGAAGACAGACGATTGTATTCTGAATTATTAAAATGATCTTTTTGCCAATTAATGGGAGAATGGGGGATTTCTTTAAAGTCAAGGTATTCCCCAAAATCCAAGGGGAATAATTCAAAGACCTTTTTTCTTCCAGAAAGAGATTCCGAAAACAAGTTTTTGAGATAATACGAACTTGATCCTGTAACAATAAATTTAATATTGTGATGATCTGAAAGATATTTAATTGCAGAAGGACTGTCTGGAACAAGTTGTATCTCATCAAGAGCAATAATCATAGGTTTGTCTGCAGACAAACCTTGGGATATAAAAGCTTCTCTGATTGCCTCATAATTTTTCTGACTAAATAACTCACGATTATCCGGTCTCTGTAAGTCAAGGTACAGGGAGTTTTTGTTTGGTAAATCTAATAAGAGTTGCCCGACTAGCGTTGTCTTGCCTGTCCGTCTCATGCCCGTAAGAACCGTGACTAACGGTTTTTGAGCGTGAATTAATAGCTCGGGATAGATTTTTCGAGTATAGAACACTGTAAGTCACACTTTACAGAAAGTTATACTTTTTGTCAAGTACAATTTTTCCAGCCTCGCTTTATATATGGTTATGGGGAATAAAAAGTAAAAATTAGCTCCCCCTAAAGGACTTATTCTGCAACAAAAAGATTGAGTTTGAAATTGAATTAGCAGAACTGAAGATTCTAAGTTTTATTTAAGAAATTATTCTTCAAGACCTTTTATTGATTTCACTATTTTATCCACTTCAATTAGGAGAGTTTGATCTGGATTACCTAATATTTTAGGATTAAGCAAAAGAAGACCACCAAAGAGGCCTTCTGGATCCACTTCTTTGGGTGTATATTCATTTAGATACATGCCAGTACCGCGGTAGCAAGTTTTACCATCCTCTTGTTCTACTGATTTACTATAAAAGTAGCCATTATTATCTTTTAAGCGATACCAACTATTTCCTATATCAGTAGATTCATCAATCTCACAACTATATGCATTATTATCGGAAGCAACTCCAAATATAAAATCAATAATAACACCATTTTTAGAAAGTCTAACTCCCATTGTTCTTTCATAACCCTCTATTGGTGCATTTTTTGCATGTCTATATGTAAAACCTATGGTATCTTTCTCACCAAATTGCTTTATGGAAGTGCTCCATGAGGATGGAATACTGATATCAAAACCCGGAAGGTATTCATGGGGAAATGTTACATCTGTTGAAACTTTGATTTTGTGAGTATTAATTGATTCTGATGACCCATTATATACAATGGCTTCATTTTGATTAACATCTTGATAGGTTTGGGTTGGTTTATAAGTAGAATATAGAGCAAATCCTGCTACTAAAACTATTAATATTATTATTATAACCAGTATTACACCGAAGCCTTTTTCGTTCTTGCGCATATCTTTATCAATGTTATCACTTTTCAGTTAACAATCGATTTTGCTCCACCTAATGGACTACGTTAGAATTTTTAATTAGTTCTCTGGTCCAGTTTTTGCATAAGTATATGAAACCCACAAATAATCTTCTGGCATGATTTTTTTATCCAATGCATTTGGATCTGAAAAACCATTTAGTCTGATATCAAGTTTTTTGTCTTTAGTACTACAAAATGTTTGTTTTGTTTCAGTTACTAAACATTCTTTTGTAAGTTTCATTGGTAAGGTGTTTAAAAAATTACCCCAAGTAACTCCGCGCTTCCTAATATGTACAATACGTGGATCCTGAGATTGGATGAATACATCAGGAGACTGATTGTGATATTTGGGAGATGAAAAATCCCTTTCTGTACCAAAAGTTTCAATTCCCCAAAAAGCATAAAAACTGACTTCAGTAGAGCGTCTTTCCAGTTCGGTGACTGCTTCAACTATCTGTGCAGGGCTCCAATGATTGTATATCCAAAGAGTATATGCTGCAGTTGAGATGTGCCAAGTAATATTTCTCAAATTATTGGTATTCTCTTTTACATGAGTCTTGGCAATATGGGATGAAATATTTAGCTTCTGATATTTTCTATTGCAACTATGATCTCTTGGATATTTTGTTCCACAGTATGAAGAAATTACAAAAACCCAAGGAGTAAAGTATTGGTTTTTATCAGTTTTCTTTCCATATTGTTCCCAATAGCGTTCTGACTGTTCACCATTTAAATGTTTGTAGTTGTTAAAATCCGGATTCTTACCTACAACGGAAAGTCCGTAAAAGTATAGAAAGTAGGGGGAGAGGGCAATAATGACCAAAGTAAAAAGAATAGTGAAAATTATTAATGTTGAGGCCTTCTTTTTTGCAAATTTCACACTTATATTATATCAGCTCCACCTAATGGACTATGTTAGAATCTTCTTGATAAATGGAAACACCAGGGGATATTTTTCAGCTTAAACTTAAAGTAGCACGTAAGGATTAGACATTATTTTTCCTACAAGAAATATGTTTTTTGGTGCTAATTTGCAATTAAAGATCAAGTCTCCTACTTCAAAACCCACATTCTCTGACGAACTTTCAAATATAGAAATCGAAAAAGATTTGATCCAATATGGTTTGTTAGTTTTTTTGTTTTCATTATTATCTACGATAGGTTTCCCAACTAAATAAAAGAATAGGTGATAGCAAATAAAATACCATTTCTTAGTTGTACCCACAAAAGCATAATTGCAACCGATCGTTTTTAATAAACTGAGTAACTCATCTTTAAGTTTTTCTATAAATAAAATATGAAGCTTGTTGGGTAAATAAGAAAGTAAGTCACCATCTAAGTCGTATTTGTGACAGGCGGTTGTAAGTTCTTCTAATAATTCCCTTGCTTGTTTGCGATCCATTTTGGGATGAAGACACCAGTTAGTAAAGAAATACAATAAGGGATATTCTTTTTCTTTTTGTTCGACCTCTATGTATAGACGCAAATCGCGAAACAGTAATCCGATATTATCCTCTGTTGTAGCCCAATTTTTAATTCGACCACAAACACGCTTAATATATGAGTTCATCCAGCTCCCCGAGTAGGATTCGAACCTACGACCTCGATCTTAACAGGATCTCGCGCTACCGCTGCGCCATCGGGGATTAATGTGCTTTTTGCAAAATCTCCTTTGCAGGGTAAATTATAACATTGGCCTTGTCCTAAATCTAGGCATGATGTTAGAATGTTTTGTCATGAATTTTAAGCAAAAAGTATATGAAATAACTGACAGAATCCCCAAAGGCAAAGTTGCAACATATGGTCAAATTGCAAAAATGGCTGGAAGTCCTGGAGCGGCACGAGCAGCTGGAATGTTCATGAGAATAAACCGTAACGCCCCCCAAACGCCGAGTCATCGAGTGGTTGCTTGGGATGGCAGTCTTACAGGTTATTCAGCAGGGGAAGGGGTTTCGACAAAAAGACAGATGCTCATATCAGAAGGGGTAAAATTCAAAGGAAACAAGGTCGATTTGGCTCTGTCAGGCTGGAAATGAGTACAAATTAATATCCCATAACAATCACAAAGATTGTGTGATATACTACTTCCAGTACTTCAAGTTCAAGGCACCTATTATTTTACTGCTTTGCCTTGATTTAGATTTTCAATAATATGTATAACCGATCACGTAACAGTAGATCTGGAGGGGGCAATTTTGGCCGTTTCCAGGGTAGTTCAAGAGGTAGTCGTGGCCCTTCCAGATTTGGAAGACGCCCAGCAGCACCTCTTAATCCTGCTGTCTATGTGTTTAAAGCCCAAGAAGCTCAAGCTGCTGTAGAGGAATATATACCTACTAATCAGTTCAGTGATTTTGAAATTGCCGACCAATTAAAGAAAAACATTAATGCAAAAGGCTACACTAACCCAACTCCTATTCAGGATCAAACAATTCCACTTTTACTGGAGGGTCGTGACGTTGTTGGTATTGCCAATACTGGTACTGGTAAAACTGCAGCTTTTTTGTTGCCTTTGATTAACAAAGTGCTTTTAAATAGAGATAAAAATGTATTGATTGTTGCCCCAACCCGTGAATTAGCAGTTCAAATTGAAGATGAATTTAGAGTTTTTGCAGGCAATACCCAGATTTATTCTGCCTTATGTATTGGTGGAGTAGGACTTGGAAATCAAATCCACCGCCTTCGGATGAATCCTAATTTTGTTATTGGAACACCAGGAAGATTGATGGATCTAGAAAAACAAGGCAGACTTAATCTGTATAACTTTGACAGCATTGTTTTGGATGAGGTTGATCGCATGCTAGACATGGGATTTATCGCCGACGTTCAAAAGATAATTGCCAAACTACCAAGAAATAGACAATCTTTGTTTTTTTCAGCTACCACTAATCCTAAGGTAGACAGTATTATGAGGACTTTTTTGAATAATCCAGTTTCTGTAACCATTAAGTCTGCACATTCTATTACCAATATTGATCAAGATATTGTCAGAGTTGGAAATCGTGACAAAGTAAGTGTTTTGGAAGAAATGCTTAGACAGCAGGAGTTTGATAAAGTTTTAGTTTTTGGTCGCACCAAACATAGTATTGAAAAACTGGCTCGTGAATTGGCAAGTAGACGCATTAAAGTTGCCTCGATTCACGGCAATAAGAATCAAAACCAAAGACAACGCGCCTTGGCTGATTTTAAGGAGGGCTACATTCAAGTTTTGTTGGCCACAGACGTTGTTTCCCGAGGAATTGACGTTAATGATGTTACCCACGTTATTAATTTTGACGAACCAGAAAGCTATGAAGACTACATTCACCGCATCGGACGAACCGGTCGAGCTGGCAAAACTGGTAAGGCTTTAACCTTCTTAAGTTAATTAATAAGTATTATATTCTTCAGGGAACCACTCAATTGGAGTCATATCATCTGGTTCACCATTATAGTTGATGAGAATTTCTTCACCCTTTTTAATTGATTTAATGGCTCTATAGGTCATGGTGTTGTCTCTAAAGTTTTGCTTCCAGTCTGCATTTGGTTCAAAAGAGTGGTTGTAAATGGATCCATAGCCAAAAACAACAGCTGCGCTTCTGGTACTTCTCCAGGGATAAATGTACGTGGCCATAATGGTTTTTTCACACCATTTTCTCTCCCTTGGGGTAAGTTTCAAGACAGGACATTTCTCAATGATTTCGCCTGCTTTGAAATTTTTCATTGCATAGACCCCTCTACCTTTTGTTTTTGAGATTCTTTTTATTTCGACTTTGTATCGCATGCGTTATTAAGCCTAGCGTAAATATTGCCTTTTCTCAATAGTTATTTGATCAAGTATTATCGATTCAATAAGTTTTGTATCTTCAAAGTTTTTGCTCCATTTATCGAATCGATCTTGATCAACAATGGGTTCTTTAATCAAAAATAATAGTTTGTCGCAACCAAGAGTGGGGGTATTGTAGTTGAACTCTCCTCCTGGAATGTAAATATACTTATGGGACTTTGGATATACCTCATAGTGACAAGGAATATGGCCGTATTTTGCTTTTCCATACCACCAAAAAAGATAATCATATGGGTAATTAAAATAGGAATTAGTCATATATGTGTAGACATTAAAGCCATTTTCTTCGTTTTTGGTATAAATCCAATCAAGCACTTTCATTTGGCTACTTAAGACTCCAGGATTATTGTTTGGCGCTAGATATTGAATATATCTGGGAATAAAGATTGCTGTTTGGCAGACAATGATAATTGTAAAAACTACAATTCCAATCTGCTTTTTAAGTTGTGATAGCAATATTGTTGTTGAGACAAAAATTAAGGTTGGCAAATAAACTGTGTGCCAATCTCTCCAACCTTTGTTGGTTGAAAAGAAAGCAAGAGAAACTACAAATATAAGTCCTGTTAATGATGCGAACAAGTAAGCATATTGGTTTTTGTTTTTCTGGCGAATATATAAATAAATAACTACTGCTAAAATTAATGCACTTATTAGTAAGCTTTGGGGGATTGTTGAATCAGCGATAATTTTTCCAAATTGAGCAACCATTTTAAAAAAATTAGTTCCTGAAAATATACCCCTGGTATTTTCTAATTGCTGGGGGTTTTTAAAAATGGAAAAGGCTTGTTTTGCCACAAATAAACAAGCAATCCCAGGGAGTGTAAAGGTTGTCAGTAAATAATTTTTGAGGTTTATTTTCCTTTTGAGAAAAAGATACAAACCGACACAGACAAAGAAAAGATATATCGCTGCCGCACTGGCAAGGTCAGCATTGAAGGCCAGTAAAACAGGAACTAAGGACAGGTAATAATATTTCTTGTGTTTTCTTTGAACAAACAAGACAAGTAAAACAATAAGTACGACTGCCAAAAAAACTGTAGGGAAAGGGTTAAAGGCAAATCTTGAAGTGTCATAAAAAGGCCAAAATATTTGTAGACCAACAGCCCCAAACCATGAATATAATTTCGAAATGTATTTATATATAAAAAGAAATAAAATCACAGTTAGTAAAACATTTAGAATAGCCAACATTATTATTCCTCCAACGGGGTGACCAAACGAAAATAAAAAGCCCAAGCCCAAAAAATAATACCAGCCAGGTCCGGCAAATATCCCTGGAATTGTTGTTTCAGGTCCTTTTAAAATTAACTGTTTTCTTTCAATAATTTCTCTAACATATACAGCGTCTCTGCCTTGATCCATGGTGAAGAAGAAATTGCCATGCAAAATTGGTATGATTCGAATAGCAAATGAAAATAAAACCAAAACTATCAAAAGAAGCTTGGCTATTAATGGCAATTTTTTTAGTTGGTTTAGCACTGCGAATTTATAGTATATATCCTAATAATATAATA
>JBBTWO010000008.1:0-2765 GCA_038062745.1 Patescibacteria group bacterium
CCCGCCGGAGCGAAGCGGAGGCGGTCAGTCCCGTTCAAAATAGGTTCGGATTTCGTCAAACAAACGCACAGTTACCCAGATTTTTGACCAACTTCTCTTTCATAGAAACGGCTTCTATCACCCTTGAAGAATAGTTTTACATTTCCTACTGGTCCATTTCTGTGTTTGGCAATATCCAAAACTATCTGAGAAGCATCTTCTTCATTTTCTCTCCACAAAAACATAACCACGTCAGCATCCTGCTCGATGCTATTGTGGACAATAATATCATTAGCAATGAAGTTTGAGTAAACAGGAACTGTCATGTCATATACTTCTTTTATTCCAATTTTCTCAACTTGTTTAACTTCGTCCCAAAAAATATCGGATTCACTTAAGTTTTTAAGTTTTTCGTCAGCCAACACCGACATTATTTTCCTTAATCTATCTCTACTTATTCCATTTCCATGTCTTTGAGTCCCGCTATATGCCCACCCAAGTTGGGCATGAAAAGCACGTGAGCTCAAATTATTATCTACCCTCAACCCTTCAATGAATTTCCAGATTTCTTTAGGAACCACATCCGTATTGGGATTAGATTCAATGTTTTTTAGATAATTGGTTGCCTTTTTAACTAATAAATCTTTCTTTCCTGCAATACCAATTTCTTTTAAGAAAGTGGTCTGATCCAATTTCCCTTGAATGTTCACTGTCCACATGTCTTGATAACCTTTCTTTTTGCCTTTTCTGATTGTAGATACAATTCCAAATCTTAAAAGTAAATGAGCAACGTCTCTGGCTAATCTTTCACTGCCAGTTGAATAATACAAAACAATTTGTTGTGAGTCTCTCTTTCTTTTTGTGTCTGTAACACTTATACAGCCATCGGTTGCCCATAGATGTTTCAAAAATAATGCGATCTTGCTGTTTGATAGATTAAAAACAGCATTAGGAACGTACTTTTCTCGGGAATGTTGACCATATATTCCCAACTCTTCGTCAAACCATTTAACAATTGGGTTTCTCCTTCCTCTGGCAAGTGGCTGTGCAGACGATAGATATAAATGGTACCAAGATTGTTGAGGGACAACTCTTGGTTTAACATCAAATTCTGCTTGAGCAGCATTCTTAACAATATTAATTAATTTCATATCTGAGTTTGTGTAGTGAAGAGGTTGTCTTTTTACATAACAACCATCTCCAATCATATGAGCAAGAACAATTAGTTTGTTATCACTAATTTTATCTCCTGCTTGTAAGTTAAATGATAGTTTTCTTGGGGTTGCAAGCTTGTCGCCGACTTTAAGATTGTCTAACCTAACCCAGTTGTCTAACATTAAAAATGGATGGTTTGCGGAAGCTTTAATTGTCTTTCCACTTCTCAGGGTTAACTTGTAAACCATCTTTTTACCACTTGAGAAAACTTTACTAACAACTGCAGGTTTTATTTTTAAATCTTGATCCAAAGCAAATACAGAAAAGCCATTCATGCCAACTAAATCTTCAATTTTCTTTCTTTCGCCAGTATCAGAAAGAGATATCAAAGTGTCTCCCAACAAACATCCACTCTCACGTAAGTCCGATAATTGGGGCCTTTTTACATCTCTACTTTCAACAGCACGCGAAAGCTGTGCACATGCAAGAAGTGGAATTTTTAATTCCCTGGCCAAGTTTTTAAGACCTTGAGAAATTTCAGCAACTTCTTGAACTCTGTTTTCTTTATTTTTTCCTTGAGCCAACTGCAAATAATCAACTACTAACAAATCAATACCATTTTCAACTTGCAGTCTTCTTGCCTTTGTTCGCATTTCCAAAATTGTTTGGCCTGGTTGATCATCAATAAAAATTGGAGCCTCTGCCAATTCCCCCATGGCATTGGATAACTTAGTAAAATCTTCTTCGTTTAGTTTTCCAGTTTTCAATTTCCAAGAGTCAATATCGGCCTGAGCAACCAATAATCTGTCCACGAGTTCCTCCTTGCTCATTTCAAGTGAGAACATGGCAACAGGCCGTTTGTGGTTAACTGCCAAGTTTTGCATGATATTTAAGACAAGAGAAGTATTATGAACAACAATATCATTTGCTATAAAGTTATGTGTCTTATCAACAGACAAATCGAAAACATTTTTCACTCCAGAAGGTTTAATACTGACTACTCTATCCCAATAAACATCGCTTTTGGCCAAATCAAGAAGTTTGCTTGATTTCAAAGCCAGAGCAATCTCCATAAGAGTTTCACGACGAAGCTGGCGTCTATTAACATGAATATTGTGGGTCAATGGTCTTCCCATCCGTTTATATATTTCACGCCAGGTTAGTTCCCCTTTTTCTTCAAGTACCAATTTCCATGTTTCCATAGGTAGTGTATCTTTAGAGAAATTCTTTGCGAACTGTTTACTCAATGCAGCCTTTTTGACAATTTCTAATTTTTTTTCTTTTCCAAAAATTCCTATTTCTTGAGCAAAAGTTAAAACGTCGTTTGCACCTTCTATTTCAATCTCATACGCATTTCTTAGTGTTCCACGATATTTTACTTTTTTATTTCGAAGCTTAGCTAAAATACCAAATCTCAACAAAAGATGCTTCACTCCTTCTGCCAATTCATAAGAAGATGAGGCAAAACTGATATGTCCACAGCCTTTGACTTTTGGTAAAATCACACTCCCCTCACAGGCGTACAATCTATTAAGGAAAAGTGCGACATTGTTTTTGTTTAACTCAAAAATCTCAGAGGGTATTTGCTTCTCGGTAGCTAGTTTGCCCATCACACCAAGTGAAGAAAGCCA
>JBBTWO010000008.1:2865-5818 GCA_038062745.1 Patescibacteria group bacterium
TCTTTTTTATAAGGATTTGTGTTGATAACTGTGACTGTTGGGGTTCTGAACCTCAATTTACTTTGTTTAGCATATTTGGTTGTAACCTCCCCAAATTTTGCTACTGAATTACAGAAATCACTTAATACAATTGGATTAGAGTTGGTAAATTTAGGAGAACTGGAGGTCAATCCACCATCCCCTAATAAATAGGCCAAACTTTTGATTTTCCAGTCCTCCCATTTTTTAGATCCGAAAACCGCCATCTTTCTAGCAACAGCAATCCTGGTCCCAATTTTTATTTCTTCAACTTTTTTCCAACCTTCAATAGTTAACAGAGGATGGACTGCGGTCGCTTCAATTTTATTTCCCAAGCCAGTCTTTATTTCAAATACTTGCTTATGTCCATCATCAACATAAGCTAAGGGTTTTGTTTTTTTGAGTTTTAAGTTTTCGTTTAATGTTAGTAAATTTGCTTTCTTTTGAGAAACTATTTTATCTATTCTCTCTCTTCTACCGGTTTTAGTGTCAACAATGAGAGTATCCCCAGTCATACATTTTCCACTGCCGGGCCTTCCAGCAAGAATAAGAAGATTTGATTTCTGCATGCCCGCCAACATGTTATCTAGGTTCTTAAGTCCTGTCGAAACTCCCCGCAGGCCTGTTCCTAATTTGTGAAGCTCATCAAGGCGATCAAATGAATCAGCTAAGGCGGCTTTAACCGGGGTAAAACCTTGAACCATATGTTTTTGCGATAGGCCAAAAATATGACTTTCTGCTTTATCAAGTAATTCATCTGCAGACAACGAGTCATCAACTGACAAATCAACCAGTCTTGCAGCAGCATTCATTAAGCTGCGTTTTGTTGAAGCATCTTTAACTATCTTTGCATAATGTTCCACATGTGCTGCTGTGGGAACATTGTTGGCCAATTCTGTCAGGTAAGTTGTCCCTCCAATCTGTTTAAGAGCCTTCCTCTTTGTCAGTCGATCAGAAACTGTCAACACATCAACAGGTACCCGAGCCTCATATAATTCCAGTATTGCTTCATAGATTTCCTTATGGCGATCATCATAGAAGTGATCAGGAAGTAAAAACTCAGCAACGGCTATTATGCCATCTTTATCCAAGAGCAATGCACCCAAAACTGAGTGTTCTGCCTCATCTGAATGTGGAGGGACTCTGCTTACCGAATTTGCCATGCATTAACAATATACGTTTTATTTTGAACTTAAGATATATAGTCTTTGCTCTTCTTCGGGCAGATCCCCTACCTTGTAGGAGAGTTTAGGAAGAGTCTCTGATTTTAGGCCACTGGCTGTGACAAAGTTTTCAACCGGTTCTAATTTTTCAAAAGTTGCTGGGTTGTGGGCATCAGTTTTGTAATGCATTGGAATAATAATTTTTGGTTCAATTGCGGCAACAACGTCAAAAGCAGTTTTAGAATCAATGGTATATTCTCCGCCAACTGGAACCATTAAAATATCAACCGCACCAATTTCATCAATTTGAGATTCAGTTAAACTGTGTCCCAAATCCCCCAAATGGACAATAGTTACACCTTCTGTTTCGATGACAAAGATGGTGTTTCTTCCTCGCTCTTCCCCTTTTTTATTGTCGTGATATGAATCAATTCCAAAAAAACTCACTCCGCCAACTTCATACTCTCCTGGAGCATCAAAGACTTTTTTGTATCCAATTACATCTGCTAAATTGTCATGGTCGCCATGGTGATGAGAAATAGTAACCAAGTCGGCATCAGTCTTGGGGAATTTTGGTCCAACTGAAGAATCAAAAGGATCAGTAACAATAGTATGGGTTTTGGTTTTGATTCTAAATGATGAATGACCTAAATATGTAATATCCATTTCTGTTTAATTGTTTGCCCCAGCATGCCATGTTAGCAAAAGGAACCACCAAGCGCAATACAGTTTTAAATTGACATGCCTAGGCACTTCATATATAGTACTCCTGCCTACAATAGAATAATGAAAAAAGAAGTTATTTTCGCAATTTTATCAGGAAGTGCCCTGGGGCTTGTCATTGCTTTTGGCGTCTGGAGAGCAAATATGGCAATTAAAGGTGCGATTAAAACTGCTTCCCCATCCCCCATCGTTGACCAAAAAACCTCAATTGCCAAAAATGAGTATGAGCTGACGATTGCAACTCCCAAAAACCAATCGATTTTTACTTCATCAAGCGTTGTCATTAAAGGTGTCACTAAACCAAATTCCCAAATAGTAGTTGTTGCCGAAGAAGAAGATTTCGTCGGTGAAACCGATGCTAAAGGAGAATTTGAAGTAAAGGTAAGCTTAGACGGAGGCATTAACAATCTGAAAATTATCTCTATGGATCTCCTTGATGGCAGCTCTCAGCAAAATTTGACTTTGGTTTATTCCTCAGAATTTTCAAAATTCTTAAGTGATAAACCAACTCCCAAAGAATCCACATCAGAAGCAGATGTTATACGTGAGAAAGTAAAAGAAAAGATAGATGAAGCCATTAAAAATCCCCAAGCCTATATTGGTATTGTCACTGATATAACAGATACTACAATTCAAATTAAAAATGAAGCAGGAGAGATTCAACAAATCTCACTTTCAGATGACACCGAATATGTAAAATTGGGGACCCCAAACAAAAAAGCCGAATTAAAAGATTTAGCCATCGGTGACTATATAGCCAGTTTAGGTTTCAAAAATGGCAATAATGTACTAGCCGGAAAAAGAATTTTAATAACCACCAAGCCAGCAGATAATCTCTTCTCTCCTGTATTGGGGCTTGTCACTGAAATTGTTAAAAAGCAAATTAAGTTAAAGGATAATCAAGGTAAAGACTGGACAGTTGAGTTTGCTAAAAAATGGTCAGGGCCAAACCTATCTGAAGTTGACCAAGACAAAAAAATAATTGTTGTTGGTACTGTGTCTGAATCAAATCTCACCTCCACCCGCACACTTCATTTGCTTGAACAAGA
>JBBTWO010000009.1:0-7769 GCA_038062745.1 Patescibacteria group bacterium
ATCAGAACTATGACCGGAGCGTCAATTGACGCCATCCACAAGGCTTTGGAAGAAAAGGGAGCCGAAAAAGAAATTACTCCAAACGTGGTATAATGGTTTACTATGGGAAATTTTGACAGAGGAAACAGAGGTGGTGGACGGTCGTTTGACAGACGTGGCGGATTTGGAGATAGACGTGGCAATGACCGTGGTCGTGGTGGTTTTGCAGGAGGTGCTCGAGAAATGCATCAAACAGTTTGTAGCAATTGTGGAAGAAACTGTGAAGTTCCTTTTCTGCCAACAAGCAATAAACCAGTCTATTGTAGTGATTGTTTTGAAAAAATGGGCAATGATCGTGGAGCAGTTACTAGAGTTAGATCTGCTTTCCAACCTTCTTCAACACCAGATCAAGGAAAAAGTCAGTTTGATGCCCTAAACTCAAGAATGGATGGCTTGAATGCTAAGCTTGAAAAAATTCTCAAGCTTTTAGAGCCTCAAATTGTTGTCGAAGCTGCTCCTGTTTCTGTAGGAGAAGCAATTAAAGAAGCAAAACCATTAAAAGTAAAAAAGACAGCTAAGAAGACAGCTCCAGTCATCAAGAAATAATTTGCTCCACCTAATAAGCAAAGCTAGAACTTATTCTTTTATTGGTTTATCTAGAGCTTGATTTAAACCAGTCTCTATTGCTTTTTGTTCTTTTGACCGTCGTCTTTCTATCTTTTTGACATCTTCCTCAGGCTTCAACTTTTCTGGAATAATGCCGCGAGCCAACAATGCATCTCTAGTAGCAGAACTGTTTGCAACAACCTCTCTTTCGAGTTTGTCTCTTCCTGTTAAATTATTTGTTCTAATGTTATGGTCTGTCATTCCTAGAGCAAAATTCTTTGCTTTAAGTTCTACATCTGTATCAAAATCGGCCAGAGCTCTACCTTTTGGAATTCCACGCTTTCTCTTTAGGTCGGGTGTATTAATACCTCCATAAAGAGCCTCTATGTGTTTGTTTTTGAAAGTTGCAAACTCAATGCTTTGGGTTATTCCTCGCTGATAGACTGTTCTTTCAATTTTCTTTTCTGTGTCTCGTAATTTATCTCTTTCTTCCAAGCGCTTGTTTTCAACAGCTCTTTGTTCCCATATTTCTTGTCTACGTGTTTGGATTGCAAAATAATTTTGGGCGGCTGCAATCTGGGGTTTACGGGGATCGCCGTTTTGTGCAATCAAATAACATGCGTATCGAGTCAAAAGCAAATCTTCTATTGCTCGTTGACTACCTGAACCTAAAATAACCATTTTCGTGACGTCACGAAAATGGTCTTCGACAGACTGTTCTGCTTGCTGACAAGATTCCTGTGCACGATTAATAGCTGTTCTGAAACTTTCCCATGTTGAATAACCCAGATGAGACATTAAATCTCTAGCAGACCAATATTCTAAACTTTCTATTGTTTTTTTAATTAACTCCAAACCTCCCTGAAGTTCAGTTGAATCATTTTGCATATTAAAGATAATACAATAGATACACCATATTAGCAATATCGATAATGGTATTGTTAGGACAAACTGAAGAATGTAGTTTAAATTGTCAATTAATGTTTAACTTACTCTCAGGGTAGGATTCGAACCTAAACCACAACGCATGGTAAAATAATCTTTGTATGCAGGAAATTAAGGATAGAATTAAACAACTCTCGGCTGATTTTGAAAATATTAAAGATTCACTTTCAATTGATGTTAAAAGAGCCAGGATTCAAGAATTGGAAGCAAAATCTACTGATCCAGGACTTTGGAGTGATCAAGGCAATGCCAGGGCAATTATGCAAGAACTGGCTGACACTAAATCCGAGGTTGAATCCATTAATGCATTGTTTGATCAGATCTCAATCCTGTCTGAATTTGTTAATGAAGACGAGTTTCCGGCAGACTTGGTAATTGAACTTGAAAGAGCTGAAAAATCACTGCAAAAAATAAAATTAGCTACTTTTTTGTCTGGAACATATGACCGCAAAAATGCCATTGTCGCTGTTCATGCAGGCCAGGGGGGAACTGAAGCCATGGATTGGACAAGCATGTTATTTAGAATGTATATGCGATTTTTGGAAAAAAAGCAGTGGCGGATGGAAGTTATTGACCAAACAGATGGGGAAGAAGCAGGAATCAAAAGTGTAACTTTCAGAGTAGAATCTACATTCGCGTATGGCTATCTTAAAGGTGAAACAGGGACTCACCGCTTGGTTCGTCAATCTCCGTTTAATGCCGATAAATTGCGTCAAACTTCATTTGCAATGGTTGAGGTTTTACCTGAATTTGAAGATGTTGACTTGCCAGATATTCAAATTCGTGATGAAGACCTTGAAATTCAATTTTTCCGTGCTGGTGGGCACGGTGGTCAAAACGTCAATAAAGTTTCAACTGCAGTCCGGCTCAAACACATCCCTACTGGCATTGTGGTTACTGCTCAAACTGAGAGATTTCAAGAAGCCAACCGCAAAATTGCCATGGGACTTTTAAAAGCTAAGATTTGGGTAGTGGAACAAGAAAAAAAAATTGAAGAGAAAAAAGAAGTCCAGGGAGAATATCGGCCAGCTTCTTGGGGAACACAAATAAGATCATATGTGCTGCATCCTTACAAAATGGTTAAGGATTTGCGAACCAACATTGAGTCAGCAAATCCCGATGCTGTTTTGGATGGAGAGCTGGACGAATTTATTGAAGCCGAGCTAATGTTGGGTAAATAATTGACTGATACTTGTTAATTCTCACAAAACTTTGCTATATTAGTTTAACGGTCATATGGAGAAAGTTATTCATACAGATGTAGTTTTACCAGTTATTAGTAGTCAGGCTACACAGTCGACACAACCTGTAAGCTCGGGTAATCAACTATTACAGCCAATAATTAAAAAAATGCCAGTAAACAATGTAAAGAAAAATCTACCTTTAGTAGCTATCGCAATTCTAGTAATTCTGGCTGGTATTGGAACTGGTTGGAAACTATCTGGGGCAAATGCAGGAAGTGGATCAGTAGTGGACTCTCCAAAGACAGGAACAGGATCAAAAGTAACCGGGGCCAATGAAGCTGGAGTAGCTGACGAATCGACCTTTAAAGACACTGCAGAAGGAGTTTTAGAAGAAGGTGGAATTGATGGCGAGGGAACGTATCACTTAGTGCGTGATGGAGGCCCTTCCAAAAATGTTTATATGTCTTCAACTGTTATTGACTTAGGCCAATTCAAAGGTAAGAAAGTCCAAGTATGGGGGCAAACAATTTCTGGTAAAAAAGCTGGCTGGTTGATGGATGTTGGTAAAATAAAAGTCTTGGAATAATTTCACACCTTTGCTTCTTTTTGTTTCATTTGATAAGCTGAACTTTAACGATGTCTGCTCTTATTCGATTTCAAAACGTCTCAAAAAGCTTTGGACCAATTAAAGCTTTGGAAAATATCAACTTTGATGTTGAAGATGGTGATTTTATTTTTATAGTTGGTACTTCAGGTGCTGGAAAAACTACTTTGCTCAAATTATTACTTGGTGAGTATAAGCCGACGGCTGGAGATGTCATTGTTGATGATAATAAGGTTTCAACTCTTAAAAAGAAAGAAATACCTTTCTATAGACAAAAAATTGGAATTGTTTTTCAGGATTTTAAATTACTTCCTGAGAGAACAGTTCGGGAAAATGTGGAAGTGCCCCTTGCTGTCAAGAATGTACCCGAGGATCAATGGGCAGTGCGGGTGGACAAAGTATTACAACTTGTGGGTTTAGCAAATAGATCAGAACTGTTTCCCTCTCAGTTGTCGGGTGGAGAAACCCAGCGAGTGGCAATTGCCAGGGCTTTGATAACAAACCCAAGATTCATTTTTGCTGATGAGCCAACTGGCAACTTGGATTGGGAAACAGCAGACTCAATTATGGAACTGTTGGTGCGTATTAATAAGGAAGGTAAGACCATAATCGTTACCTCGCATCACAAGTCTTTAGTTGAGAAGGCAAAAAAGCGAGTTATTGAAATGAAAAATGGAAAAGTAATTTCTGATAGTAGCGCAAAAGGTACAAAAAAATGAATAAACACTTAAAAACAAGTTTTGACTATATTAGACGTTCTCCCTTCCAAGCCATGGCAGCTGTATCGGTCTTGGCAGTAACTTTTTTTATTGGCACCCTCCTGGCAGTTTTGGTTTATTCTTCAAATCAAACCTTAAAGTATTTTGAAACCAGGCCGCAAGTAATTGCATTTTTAAAAGATGATGCAGCTGAAACAACCATATCAGACTTGCAAATAAAACTTCAGAATGACGCTCGTGTAAAGGATGTTAAATATGTTTCTAAACAGCAGGCTTTGGAGATTTATAAAAAAGCCACTGCCGACAATCCACTTCTGGGGGAATTGGTGAGTCCATCAATTTTTCCTGCCAGTTTGGAGTTTTCGGTTACTGATTTAGCTTTTGCACAACCCATTATCGATCAAATAAAATCTGAACCAGCGGTTGCTAGTATTGGTTTTACAGCCAGTTTAGGGAAACAAGATGCTTTGGGTGATGTTGTCCAAAAATTAAAAACTGCAACTATGTATATTCGGCTTGGGGGAGCAACCTTAGTGGCAATTTTGGTTATTTCGTCACTTTTGGTGTTAATGGTTGTAATAGGTATGAGAATAGCCACCAGGAAAAGTGAGATTGAAACTTTGAGCTTAATCGGAGCAACTCCAGGGTTCATTCGTTCGCCAATTGTTTTGGAAGCCGTGAATTATGCCATTATGGGTGTAGTTATGGGTTGGTTATTTGCCTTTATCCTTATTTTGTATATCTCCCCATCTCTTATGTCGTATTTTGGAGAAATCCAAGTTCTACCAAAGGGAATGCTTAATTTCTTTGCTCTATTGTGTTCAATTTTGGGAGTGGAAGTGATAGTTGGATTAATCATTGCCTTTATAGGAAGTCAGATTGCGATTAGCCGAGCTTTGAATAAATAATGAAAAAATGGTTGTTGTTAAAACTTTTTAATCTCCCCAAAGCAGCATTAATGGTAGTACTACTCCTGACTACTTATTTGCTTATTTCTATTCCTCCTTTTGCTGGTGCTCAAAGTTGTGGAAACTTGGAAGACTGTAATAAATTGATTGAAGAACTAACTGGCAAATTGACTACTATTCAAGGCCAAGCCAATACACTGTCAAATCAAATAAAACAGTTTGACACTCAAATTAAACTTACCGAAGCCAAGATTATTCAAACTGAAGAAACTATTAATATGCTTGGTGGAAGAATTGACCAGTTGGAAGTCTCCTTGGGTAGTTTAACCAAAGCTTTTAGTTCCAGAGCGGTTGAAACATATAAAATGGCCAGGTTTGGAGACAACTTTGCTTTTGTTGCCCAAGCTGATGATTTGTCAGGTGCAGTTTCCAGACAATACTATCTTAAAAAAATCCAGGAATCAGACCGAGATTTGATGGATAGACTACAAAAAGCACAGAATTCCTACAAAATCCAAAAAACAGAATCAGAGCAGTTACAGGAAAAATTAGAAGATCAGAAAAAAGCTTTGGCGGCTCAAAAAGCAGCCAAGAATAGTTTACTAGTAGCTACCAAAAACGATGAAAAAAAATATCAGCAATTATTGTCTGAAGCCAAGGCTCAGCTTTCTGCTTTCAAGCGTTTCACCACAGGACAGGGTGGAGCCTCTATTCTTACCAACCAAACCAAATGTGATTCCTGGGGATGTTACTATAATCAGCGAGATGCTCAATGGGGAAACATTGGCATGGGTGGATCACAGTATACGGTTGCTGAGTATGGATGTTTGATTACTTCTATCTCAATGGTTGCTTCTCATATTGGGAAAAATATAAAACCGGGAGATATTGCAGTTCAGGCAAATACTTTTGTTCCTGGAACTGGATATTTGTATCATTCATTTTCAGTGAATGGAGTAAATGTAACTATTAATACTGCCTCAAAAAGCCAGCTGGATTCTGAATTGGCAGCAGGGAGGCCAGCGATTGTTGGTTTATATACTGGCCCTGACCACTTTATAGTAATACTTCGAAAAGAGGGTGATAAATACGTAATGTATGATCCCTTTTTGGAAAATGGTGGAGAGGGAACAAAATACTTAAATGACAAATATAGCGTTTCCGCCATTAATAGTCTAAGATTAGTGCAATTTAATTGATGTGAATAAGATACTGATCTCAATTTTATTTTCTTTGCTCTTATTGTTTGTTTCAACGTCAATCGTAAAAGCAGAGATAGTGATAAATGAAATTTCTCCTGCCTCTGCTCCAGAATGGGTTGAGTTTTTTAACAAATCTTCAGAATCTATTTCTCTTGATGGGTGCACTCTCAACATGGGCAGTGATTCACAAAATGTTAATTTTGGTTCATCCGACATCGTCGAAGGTTTGCAGTATAAAGTGGTGAACTGGTCGTCGTCTTGGTTGAATAATAGTGGAGATACAATAACATTGACGTGCCCTACATTGTCAACATTGTCAGTCACTTACAGTACTACTTTTACTAATGAAGAAGTATATGCTAGGAGTCCAAATGGTGTCGGAGAGTTTTTTGTTTTAACTTCTATCACTCAGGGGACACAAAACCCTGATCCAACTCCAGCACCAACTCCAAGTCCAACTGTGGCGCCGACCTCTGCACCAACTTCTGCTCCTACTCCAACTCCCACTGTAAAACCAACAGCAACACCAACTGTTAAACCTGTTGCTACAAAAACACCAACTCCCAAGCCGACGGCTACCCCTTTGGAATCTCCTACTTCTAGTCCTGAAGTGTTGGGGGACTCTTCTTTAAATCTTTCAACACCAAGTTCTTCACCTGAAACTGTTGTTGAGTCAAACAAAGCAATTAATTTTCCTTGGATTGCAGCATTGTTGATTACATTGGGAGTTGTTTGTGTGGCAATTCCGGTGGTTACATTCTTTAAAAAGAAATCATTGTATAATAATTCTACAAGTGAATAAGTCTGCCAAAATTTTCATCAACTTTTATCTACCTGTAATTGTCTGGGCATTTGTTATTTTTAATTTTTCTTCCCAAACGACAATCCAAACGTCAGTTGTTTATTGGCAGGATTTTGTTATTAAGAAACTGGCTCACATAACTGAATACGCTGTTTTTTCTATCCTTTTATATCGAGCATTTACAAACAGTGGGTTGTCAAAGGCCAAAGCTTTTGGCTTGGCAGTTGCTATTTGTTTTTTGTATGCCGTTAGCGATGAATTACATCAATCATTTACGCCAAAGAGGGAACCGACTCTGCGGGATGTTGGATTTGATACAATAGGAAGCATTATTGGAGGATTCACAGTATGGATATTATTACCAAAGACGCCGAAAGTACTCAAAGACTTGGGCAAAAAATTGGATCTACTCTAAAGGGTGGAGAAATTATTGCATTAACTGGTAATTTGGGTGCCGGAAAAACTACCTTTGTTCAAGGGCTTGCCCAAGGACTTGGAATAATGGACAGACTTACTTCCCCAACATTTATTTTAATGCGTGAGTATTATGGGGAACTCAATTTGTATCACCTGGATATGTACAGATTGGAAAATAATTTTTGGGAAGAGATAAGAAACTTAGGACTAACAGATTTATGGGGCAAGGCAGGAAATGTAGTGGTAATAGAATGGGCAGAAAAAATTAAAGAGTTCTTGCCAGAGAGTACAATTTGGATTGATTTTATTCAAAAGGAAGATGAAAGAATTATTACAACTGATTCCTTTGAATTATAAATACATACATGAAACTTTTTATAGACACCACCGATACTGAAAAAAT
>JBBTWO010000010.1:0-11999 GCA_038062745.1 Patescibacteria group bacterium
TTTTTCTTGCATTTTTGTATCTTAGCAGTTTGTCCAGTTTTTGGGGTAAAGCATATACATTGGCTCATGAAAAAGCACATGAAGATTTAAATACAGAAAAGCAAGAAGCTCCTTTCCGTGGTGATGATATGTTTGTTGTTTTGACGGAATTCTATCCAACAATAGAAGCACAACGCATGTATGAATTACTTTCAGAAGATTTAAAAAGTAAAGCGAATTATAATGTCAGAATGCCAATCGAGATGGCGCAACAGTTATCAGATTACCGATATAACATTGAATTTGATGGTGAAGTTGTTGGAGTTCATGATTGGAACAGAATTGCTTTAGTCACTCTGGTTGCTTATGCACATAGTCACAATCAAATACATCGTTTTAATGAAAGAATAAACGAAGGTTAATTAAATACAACAGTTTATTGTATTTCCTCTGGCTGGTATTTCTGCGCTATTGTTTGCCAACCTTCATAAAAAGCTTGATCATATTGTTCACTGTTATTAATTCCAATTGTGTCCTTCAAGACCCATCTCTCTTTATCGTACGTTGAAGGGTTTTTTGTTCTAGCTTGGCGTTCAAGGTAGTGCCATGCATCTGTCAGTTTTGACATAAAGGATGGTTTAGTTTGATCTTCTTGTCCTTCTGTTTTGTTTAGCTTTTTTACCAATTCCAAAAGTCTTGGAATCTCTACTTCCTTCCATTGTTTTTCAAGCGGCTGTCTTGCAAAGTAATCTAAATTCATCACCCAACTAGATTCCACTCTTTGGCGATTAATTGGTTTACCACTGAGGGACTGAAGCTTTTTTATTTGCCAAGGAAGTTTAAATGTTCTTAGATAAACGTCAGGGGTTGATGACTGTTCAATTATTTCAGCTTTAGCCATTTCCAAAAATGAACTGATTTTAACATCAGCATGTATTTCACTTATTTCGTCTCTATGAGCCTGATGTGCTTCCCAAATCAAACCAACTAATTGTTGTTCATCCTCACCTTTTGGTTCATACAAAGTTTTAGCCAATTCTTCTCCAGCTTGTTTGGCTCTTTTTTCAGACTCATCTAGAATCTCAAAAATAGGTATTACTACGCTGTCTGTTTCAGATTGGGGAATAGATATAGTATCAATTATGTCGTCTTCTAATTGTGTGGAATTTCGTTTCCTTATTTCTTTATATTCTTCTTCAGATATTTCCTGACCTTCCACCACGGGATAATTTACTTGGGTTGATAGTCCGCTGGTTTCAGCTGCATTGTCTGTCATTTGCTAGTATTATATAGAAATTTGCGTAAAAAGCCAAAAAATATGCAAGCTTCACTCTTCCTCATCTCCATCTGCCCTCTCCAAAGCAGTAACCGAGACAACTGAATCAGACTTTTTGGTAAATCGCATGAGGATTACTCCCTGAGTTGCACGACCTAATTGTGGAATACTTTTTAATGGAAGCTTTATGACCTGTCCACCTTTGGAATTAATAACTATTTGATCAATTTCGTGAGTTACCATAGTTGCTGTCATTAAAAGTCCGGTTTTAGCTGTTACTTCAGCGGCTTTTACTCCCTTACCACCTCTTTTTTGAGTTGGGAAAAGATTTACTGGAGTTCTTTTACCAAGTCCATTTTGGGAAATGGTTAAGATGTCTCTGAAATATTTCTTTCTCTTGTCAGCTGGAATTTCTTCTTTCATTGAGAAGACTTCCATACAAATTACTTCATCTTCTTTGTCCAACATTATTCCCCTGACCCCAGTTGTTGCTCTGCCCATTGATCTGACATTTGCTTCTGGGAATTTAATACTCTTTGCTTGTTTTGTGAGTATCAAGACAAAATCTTCTCCAGTAGTTGGGTTAACAGCAACTAATCGATCTCCTTTATCAAGTTTAATGGCAATCAGTCCATTTGATCGCAAGTTACTGTACTCTGCAAAGGAAGTTTTCTTGATGGTTCCGTGAGCGGTAGCCATAATTAAGTGTTTGGCTCCCCCACCATTCATGGGGAGGATTGATTGAATTCTTTCTCCCTGTTCCATGTTAAGCAGGTTTACAATTGCTTGGCCTTTTGCCTGCCTACTAGATTCTGGAATTTCCCAGGCTTTAGTACCAAAGACTCGGCCTTTATCGGTAAAGAATAAAATCATATCGTGAGTAGTGGCTGATGTGATGTGTTCAATCTCATCATCTTCCTTAGTTGTCATGCCAACTACTCCTTTACCCCCTCGCCTTTGTGCCTTAAAAGTGGCTCGTGGAACCCGTTTTATATATCCAGTCTTAGTAATAGTAATAAGTGTGTCTTCTTTAGCAATTAAATCTTCTTCTGAAAACTCGCCGATTTTGGCTTTATAAATTTTTGTTCGTCGCTCGTCCCCAAACTTTGTTCTTACTAAGCTTAGTTCATCAACAATAATTTTTAAGATCTTTTGAGGATCTTTTAAAATAGCAATTAAAGAATCAATTATTTTTTTGATTTCCTCATATTCTTTTTCAATCTTTTCTCGCTCCAGTGCAGCAAGTCTTCGCAATTGCATATCTAAAATTGCGGTTGATTGGATATCTGACAAACCAAACCGACTTATAAGGTTGACCTTTGCGTCTTCTTGAGTTTTACTCTCTCTGATGGTTTTGATGACTGCATCCAAGTTGTCCAGGGCAATTTTCAAGCCTTCCAAAATATGGGCTCGTCTTTTGGCTGCCATAAGGTCAAAGATGGTTCTTCTGGTTATTACTTGTTGGCGGTGTTTAACGTACTCAACCAGTACAAGTTTTAAGTTAACAGTTTGGGGAACTCCATCAACAAGAGCGACAAAATTAGCTGGGAAGGTAGATTGAAGTGGCGTGTATTTATACAGGTTATTCAAAACTGACTTTGGCTTACTGTCGCGCTTAAGGTCAACTACAACCCGCATACCATCTTTGTCTGATTCATCTCGTAAATCGGCAATTCCAACCAATCTTTTTTCTTTTACAAGTTCTGCAATCTTTATTACTAACTTAGCTTTGTTTACCTGATATGGAATTTCAGAAATGACTATTTGTTGTTTGCCTTTTGCACCTTCTGTAATTTCTGCGATACCCCTAACTACTATTCTTCCTCGTCCGGTGGCGTAGACGTCTTTGAGTGAGGCGGCATCGTATATTGCACCACCAGTCGGAAAGTCCGGTCCTGGCAAGATTGCGGACAATTCTTCCAAATCAACTTCACTTTCAAAAGAAACTGCAGTTGGAGCAACTTCATCCATGTTAAGCGCTTTTTCTACTCCAGAAGCAACTAACTCAATCTTTTTCAAAACTAAGTCATTTTGTTCTTCACGTATTTTTTCCTCAGTTACTATTGACTTACCTTTGTTGATAGTGGCTGTTACTGCATCAATAACTTCTTTGATATTGTGGGGTGGAATCTTTGTAGCCATACCAACGGCAATGCCTTCTGAACCCATTAAGAGTAAGTTTGGTAGTAGTGCTGGAAGATAAAGTGGTTCTTTCAAAGTACCATCAAAGTTGTCAGTATAATTAACTGTATCTTTGTCCATGTCCAATAGCATGTACTGGGAAATTGAGGACAATTTTACTTCAGTATATCTTAAAGCAGCCGCGGGATCGCCATCAACTGATCCAAAATTTCCTTGCCCCAACACTAATGGGTATCTTAAATTAAAGTCCTGAGCCATTCGGACAAGAGAATCATAGACAGCTTGGTCTCCATGGGGGTGGAATTTTCCTAAAACTTCTCCAACTACTTTGGCTGACTTGGTGGTGCTTCCAGTCTGCAGACCCATGATATTCATGGCATATAAAATTCTTCTATGGACTGGCTTCAGGCCGTCACGGACATCGGGAAGAGCACGAGCCACGATAACACTCATTGCATAATCCAAATAGGACTGGGAGAGTTCGGAAGTTATTTCTGCTGTCTGTAATTTTCCAATATCCATAATGGGACAAAAATAAATTCCCTAACCTAAATGGTCAGGGTAAAAACAGGCTCGATTTAAGCCTAGCAAACCATTGTAGTAGATTTAGCCAATGGAAGCAAGCTTGTTTACTCTACTATAACAGTTCCTTTCATAAAAGGATGTGGTGTGCAGTGATATGTGTAGGTACCCTTCTTATCAAATTTAACAATTTTCGATTCTCCATTTGAAATAAGGCTTGTATCCCAGGAATCATCATCAGCAGTTGCTGTGTGCCCCACTAAATCTGAATTAGTCCAGGTAACACTCTCCCCTGCTTTAATGGTGATTATTTTTGGACTGAAATTAAAATTTTTAACATCAACTATTGTTCCACCGGTTTGTTTTTGGCTTACGGTTTCCAAAGTAGTTAAAGTGTTGCTTTTGATTAACTTTTCATAGACTAAATACCCTCCCCCACCCAAAAGTGCTAATACTAATAATATGATTACGAAATTTTTCAATTAGTAACACCCCCCAACGCAGCTTTGTAAATTCTTCCTTCCATTAAGTCTCCAAAATAAATTTCTTTTGTAATTGGGTCAACTGCACTTCCAATTGGGTTTGCCAGTTGACCATCACCTTCTTTTTGGCGATCAATAATAGTTTTAAAAGTAATTCTATTGCCGACAATGGTTCCCAAAATTAATTTCTTTCCTGGAGTATTGTCTTTTGATCCGGTTTTACCAAAAAGCGTAACTAATAATTGATTTTCAGAAAAAAAGCTTAAAGAAACAGCAGTTTCAGTGTCTTTCCATTTATACAAATTAAGATTTCCAGATCCAAAAGGATTAGCAATAGTTTTGTTTAAACTGGTTTCTTTTCCATCCCAGCCAAAATTAAAGCGCTTTACATTGTCTCCACTACTGTCAACCAGTTTTCCATAAAGCAGTCGATCAAAATGATCAGGACCAGTATCTGAAACCACAATATTGCCGTTGACTGGATTTACTGCAATATCAGGTGGGTTTCTTACTCCTATGGCCTGAATCTTCGGATTATCATATGGCCTAATGCCTTCAGGGCTTGAGCCATCAG
Organism: Patescibacteria group bacterium; assembly: GCA_038062745.1. Lineage (GTDB taxonomy): Bacteria > Patescibacteriota > Microgenomatia > UBA8517 > UBA8517 > JBBTWO01. The sequence goes on from JBBTWO010000010.1 coordinate 4,976, forward strand.
ATTGAATAAGGATTAATTTACCTGCTTCTTTGTTGACATCCAACGCTTGGTTAGCTTTAAAACCCTCTCCAATACCAAAAAGGATGTGGGGTTTGTTGGCAACCATTAAACCTACCCCGTCTTGTATTTGGTGAGAAGGAGCTCCGTCGGTGTTGGCTTCAAAAATAAGTTTAGGATCAAGACCAATTAAACTTTCCCCAATTTTATTGACAGTTACCCGACTAACTCTATTTTTATATGTCTTTTTGCTTGGTGAATATGAATAATTAAGAAATACCTGTTGTGACTGGTCAAAGTCTGCCGCCAAGATTATTCCTGTTAAGCCTGCCTCTTCTGGAGGGAAACCTGGTTGAAAAGTTTCAAGATCAAAAAACAATTCACTTTGGCGTTGCCACTGCTCGTTAACTTTTTGGAATGCATATATTTTACCTGTCAAACCTGCAGCCAAGAGTGTTTTGCCATCGGGCGTAATTTCAATATCTGTTACATATGGGACATTATCTGCAAAAACACTTACCTTTGTATCTTTACTTACACCTTTATATAGAGGAGTTATGGTGTTGCCTATACTTACAAATGCTGGTTGGGATTTGTTTTTCAAAAAGACTATCCAGTAAGCAACCATAAGGATAAAAACAGAACAAGCAAGTATAAAAAGAAATTGTTTTTTATTCATAGACAGGTAAACTCCTTTAATAATAGCTTTTAACTATTAAGTAATTCAAGTTTTTGCTTAATTAATGTGGAATATCAGCTGGTATTATTGGTTCTGATGGCTGGTGTTTTGGTTGTCTTGTAAGAATATAGATATCTTGGTTGTAATTGGAAGTCCCCACCATTTCCCCTTCGCCATTTAAAATTCTCTCTAAAGGTAAGCAGGCAAAGCATCCTCCCTTTGGACATTTAAAGTGATTAATTTGAGTGGCAAGCTTAATACGCTTTGCAATGTCTGCTACCTTTTCTTTGGCTTCTCGCTCATCTGGTACATTTACTTCTTTTGGGGAACTATCGCGATCCAAATACCAATAGCTCATTTTGGCAACTGGTCTGCTTTGTAGATTCTTTGCCAGAAGCAGATAAATTGGTAATTGCAGAGAGTCTTCATCTTCATCGTTTTTACCAGTTTTAAAGTCCACAATTCCAACGCTATCTATGTCTTCAAGATATTCTAACCAGTCAATTTTTCCAGACAGAATAATATTTTCTTCTTCGTCAAACCAATAGTAAGACAAACCACTTTCGTCCGTTTTGGCTTTAATGGCTTTTCTTAAAATTGGACCTGGATTGTCAATTACATTTTGAATCATTTTAATGGCTCGGTTTTTATATTCTTGTTCTTCCTGTTCATCAATAAAGCCACCCATCTTGCCTGATACTTTTTGCCAAGCAACAGCTAATTTTTCTAAAGGAGAAATTAGAAATCTTTGCTCAACTGGCAAATTAGAAAGCGATTCAACCACATCATGGACAATCTGCCCCAAGGCTAGGGATGGCGTCATGACAGTAATTTTATGTCTGGTTTTAGGGTCTTTGTATACGTTTCTTAAATAGTAAAGCCTGGGACATTTAAGAAAGTCTGCAATTTTGGAGTGCGAGATCCATAGAGCTTTGAATTTATCTTTTTGCATTTAGATAGTTATTTCTTCATTTAAATGTGGAAGATTGATGTTTGATAAGTTAAGAGTGTTTTCAATTTTTGTTTTTAAAGCAGCTCTTGCATCATCCTCTCCATGGATAAGAAAAATAGTACTTACCCCCTTTACTTTGGAAATCCATTTAAGAAGGCCTGGTTCATCAGCATGAGAAGAAATAGAAGTAATCTCTCTTATTTTTGCATTAACTGGTACTGGCTGTCTTCTGACAGTTATTTGCTTGGCTCCATTTAGTAGCTCTCTTCCCATTGTTCCTTCTGCTTGGTAACCAACAATTAAAAGTCTGGTTGTTGGTAATGGTAAATAGTTAACAGCATGATTTACTATCCTTCCCCCATTCATCATGCCACTTCCAGCAATTATTATTTTGGCTCCATTTGTTTCCCAGATTTTTTGACTGGCTTTGGCTTTGGAAACCATAGTTAGTCCTGGAAAATCAAAAGGATCATCAAGCTTTGCATGATTGAAAAGTTCTTCACTAAATAGTCCTGGGTAACCTTCGTATGTATAGGTAGTCTTAATGGCCATTGGACTATCCAGGTATACAGGAGTTGTGTCCTTAATTTTCTTTTCTTTTTTAAGATGGTCAATCATATGCAGAAGTGTTTGAGCGCGTTCTATGGAAAAGGATGGGATAAGTAGTGTTGAATTGAAACTTTCAACTGTATTGATTTCTTTTTGGAGGATTTCCAAAGGATTTTCTTTACTGTGAACTCGTCCTCCATATGTTGACTCCATTAAAACAATATCAGCAGCCTCAATATATTCAGTGGGTTTAACCAATGGTTCTGGACTATTACCAAGATCTCCACTAAAGGCAATGGTTTTGCCCGATACATTATCTTTAACTACAATGCTGGCAGAACCTAAAATGTGGCCGGCATCAAAATACTCAATTTCAAAACTACCAATATTAAACTTTTCGTGGTAAGTAACAATTTTTGACAAAGCCAACAATTTAGCAACATCGTTTTCTGTATATAGTGGTTCACCTTTATTTTGTTCAGAAGAAATTTTAACTGTGTCTTCCAAAGTTATCTCGATAAGCTCCCGAGTTGCATGGGTCATGTATATATGAGCAGTCAGACCCATTTTTGTGAGGATTGGTAATCTGCCACAATGATCCAAATGGGCATGAGTTAAAAGAACACCAGCAACCTTTGAGGGCTCAAATTCAGGTCTTACCCAATTTAATTTTGAAGTTTCTTCGTTGCCCTGAAACATACCACAATCGATTAAAATGGATTCATTTTTATCGTTAGTTAATAGGTATGAAGAACCAGTGACCATACCAGAAGCACCAAGAAATTTTATTTTCATTGCATTTAAGGATAGCAAATTGATGAAGCTTTGTCGTTAAGCACCACGTTCTCGAGATAAGTTTATCACTTGTCTTAACATGCTGTTTGTGTCGCGATTTTCATTAAGGTCAACTACTTGTCTTTGGCTGGTTGCAATCTCTCTTGCTATTTCTAGATCTTTTTTGCCTATTGTGTCTATTGGGTTTGAATAGCCACCTCCATAGAGGATTCTTGCTTTTCTAAGAAATCTTTCAGTATCACTTTCCCCTTCTTGCTGCTGTCTTTCTAGTTTCCCTTTTCGTTTATTTTTGCTGTGGGACATTACAAGAATTATAAGAAGGATGTAAGACAAAAATAAAGATCCTCTTTTTTTAAAAACTATGCTACTATAAAAGTAAGCCCTTTGTATGAAACTTAAAAATCCTACCCTATTAATAGTTTCACTTTTTTCTTCGTTCTCTGCAGCAGCTTTAGGATCTTTTTTTACTGTGGGTTCTATTCCAACTTGGTATGCAACTGTTAATAAACCAGTATTTAGTCCACCCAATTGGATATTTGGTCCTGTCTGGACATTGCTTTACTTTTTAATGTCAATTTCTTTATATTTGGTTTTTGTCAAAATAAAGAAAAACAAACAGGCATTACTTTGGGTAAAAGTGTTTTGTGTTCATCTAATTTTTAACAGTTTGTGGTCAATTGTATTTTTTGGGATGAAGAAAATTGGCTTAGCCTTTATCGTAATATTAATACTCTGGGGTATGATTTTTTATCTTGCCAAGACTGCTAAAAAGATTTCTCCAGTGTCCTCGTATCTATTATATCCATACTTGGCTTGGGTATCTTTTGCAACCCTTCTTAACTTTGCTGTGTGGAGACTAAACTAAGTTTAATTACTTTCCCCTTCTTCAAGTTCTAAAGTATTAATGTCAGGAAGGGATTTTCCAATTACTCCTTGTAAGTCTCCATACATACCATGGGTATGATCCATTACTTTTCGTATTTCTTTCTCTTGTTTAGCCCACTTAACTGAGAACCATCTTTTTTCTCTTTCTAGTTCTGTTTGTAAATTTCCAAAAGCCTCAACAATTCCTTCTACTCTGTGTTTAAATTCATTACCTGTTAAGTAGTTATATAGTACTTTCATTTTTTCATCTTTGCCTTCTGCAGATTGTCTTTCGTGATGAATACTCACTAAGTTAAATCTTAATGCAAGGGCTAGAGGAAGAAAGTGTTTCCAACTGGCAATCCAAACACCATCTTTGTAGGAAAAAGTTTCAACTCCTGTTGGTAAGTTAACAGACACAAGTACGGCAATGTCAGATTTTGATTGGCGTTGGTCTTCTTTTAATTTTGCGATCCAACCATCTGTCCATTGAGCATTTTTACTTTCCCAAATAATTGATCCACAACTTCTACCTAATTTATCAATAACAGTTTGAATTACATCTGCTCCTCGCTGTCCTTTTTTAACTTCTGTTACTGTGTCAGTTGGGAATTCAGAACGAAGTTTAGTTTCAAGTTCCAACTCAAGTGTTTCTCCTTGAGATTGTTGGGATCCCTGTTGCATCTTGGATTTTAAGTCTTCAATTTGTTTAAGGGTGTCTGTTAATTTTTTGTCTTTCTCAAGATCCTTAAGTCTGTGTTCTTCTTCAGTTTTTCTTCTAACCTCTTGCTTAATTTTCTCTTCCTCAGAAAGAAGTTTTTTCTTCATTTCAATTTCTCGGTCTTCATCTTTTTCTCTCAGTTTTCTGGTTTCTGTTAATAACTCATCAATTTGAACAGATAGTTTTTTATTTCTTAACCTTTCTTCTTCTTTTTCTTTTTGAAGACTAGTAAGTTTCTGTTCAAATTCAGCCAATGCAGATTTAGCAGCACTCTCGCCTGCCTCTTTCTTTACAGTTTCTAAATCAAGTTTGTGTTTGGATTCAATAGAAGCAAGAAGTTGCTCTTCTATTTGGTGAGTGAGTGCTTCAGAAATTTCTATTTCTGATCCACAGTTTTTACATTTAATTGTGTTTTTCATACCTTGTCTTTTGTTTGTTTTTCTAACTTTTGTACAACTTTATCAAAATCAGACTCTATGGGTTGAATCTTGTTAAACTCCCAATATTCAGCTAAAGCTTTCTTGTCAGCATCATCTTTTGAAACCTTTCCCCTACCATTCAAGATCCTATACTCATTAAACGTTAGGAATTTGTTAACACTCTGGGCGAACTCTTCCATGTTGAATGTCTGTCGGTTTTCAATCAGATTCTCGATGTAATCGAAAAATCCAGTAACCGTTCGTTCAAGTTTCTTAATTTGTTCTTCAGGTAAATAGTTCTTGGCTACAGTAACATCGGCAGATAAAATTCTGCCTGCTGGCGCTTGTTTCCAAGTGGCTAAACCCATATGCGGTTGGTGAGCATTTGCTCGCTCATCAATTAATTCGGCTGCAGTGTGCCCAGTTATTGCGTAATGAAATTTATTTTGTATGGTAGCAAAGAAATCTTTAGTCGTTTGGGAGTGAGGATCATAGTCTATACTGCATTCGGCAAAAATGTCGGTAATCTGTTGATAAATTCGACGTTCGCTGGCTCGAATCGAACGAACTCTTTCTAGCAATTCTCGGAAGTAATCCTGGCCAAAAACCTTCTCTCCCTGCTTAAGAAGATCATCGTTCAAGGCAAAACCTTTGATTATGTACTCACGAAGCACTTTGGTGGCCCAAATTCTGAACTGTGTGGCTCTTTGTGAGTTGACTCGATAACCAACAGCAATTACTGCATCAAGGTTATAAAACTTTGTCCTATAAAATTTGCCGTCACTTGCAGTTGTTTCCAAAATGGAAACAACTGAATTTTCCTCGAGTTCTCCACCTTCAAAGATATTAGCAAGATGTTTGCTGATTGCCGGTGTCTCAACATCAAACAGTTTTGCCATCATTTTCTGAGTCAACCAAAGGGTTTCATTCCTGATAAAGACATCTAACTTAACATCCCCATTGGGAGATGTATAAAGAATGAACTTTGATGTCTGTGTTAATTCGTTTGCCATACTTTTTTCTTTATAAGCGAAGCTTGCAAGTTACCATATAGCCTTTACATTTAATTGTGTTTTTTATAATTCTTTCTTAATCTCATCTTTTGCTTCTCGACGTAATTTTTTATTTGCAAGGCGTTGATAAAAGGCATCTATATGTTTGTGCCAACTTTGATTACTTGCTTTTGACTTTCTTTCTGCAGTATTAAGTTTCATTAGTCATGATATACCCAAAAATAATCCAAAGTCAATATTCATTAATATTTTGAAGTTACTTATAAACACTGTGCCCAGGCTTGTTTTCCGTCATGGGCTAATTTGAAGGCTGCTGTTTTTGTTGCTTCTTGAGCATTGAATCTCAGTTCTGGATTAGTATCCAGTCCCATTGCTCTCCTTGTTGATACCCAGGTTGTATCTTTAAATTGATACATGCCTGCATGACTTCCATTTACTGCATTGGCATTAAATCTTGATTCACATTTGGCAATACTCTTCATAAGATTTGGATCTACCCCATATTGAGCTGCGTAACCGTTAATCATATTTTCTACTTCACCTGGAGCGATAATATTTTTTGCCAGTTTTGACTGTTGAGTTTTTGGCTTTACAGCCTTTTTTGGAGCTGAAACAGAAGCTGCAGAAATACTCACTCTCTGGACACAATTAATCTCCTGAGTGCTTCGTAAGGGAATATCATCTGCTATAGTGGAACCTAAAATTGCTGTTCCCACTATAAGAGTACTTACTACTGATACTAAGCCGTACATATTCTGTCTTGGGCAGACAGACAAGGATGAATTTATACCATGAAACCTCCAAAAGCAAGTTTTCCGTATTGCACTGGAGGTTTACAATTAGTTAAGGGGGGTGATTATATATGGGAGGATACAAAGGAAACATTGAACAACTAAGTTTTAACTCTTCGCCGGAGCGATTTTTTTTCGCGATTGTCGGAACAAGAAGACCAACCAGTTACGGCCAACAAATTACTAATCGGTTTTCCCGGCAGTTGTCAGAAGCAGGAATGGTGATCGTTTCCGGAATGGCGAT
>JBBTWO010000011.1:0-6886 GCA_038062745.1 Patescibacteria group bacterium
TTGAAAAAGGCTTAACAATGGCCGGTGGTGCAGCACTATTGTCGGGTATTGATAAAGCAATTGCTGAAAGCGCTGGCATGCCTGTGACAATTGCTGAAGATCCGCTTACCTGTGTGGTCAGGGGTTGTGGAAAAGTACTTGAGAACCCCATGCTTCTTAAAAGAATTAGAATTGTCTCTGGTTTGAAATAGATATTTGACTTATCCTTAAGCTGTTATGGACAGTCTTGCTAATCGTAAATCTCAAAGTTGGTTGAGTTGGTTTTATAGAGGCCTAATTATTTTGGCTGTTCTTGTTTTAGCAGGCAGAACAGTAGAACTTCAAATCATCAAAGGGGAATATTATCGTGATCTATCAGATAACAACAGAATCAGAAAGATAACTATTAAGGCTCCAAGGGGAAAAATACTAGCTCGGGGAGGAGAAGAATTGGTAACCAATGTTGAAGTAAAAAAAGAAATAATTTTTAAAAGTGATGGTGGGAACGAAAAAGTCCCAACAGACAAAACCGATGGAGATAATATTATTTCTGAGTGGGAAAGAATGTATGTCTTAGGGTCTGATTTTGCTCATGCTGGGGGATATATTTCCCAAGCATCAGAAGATCAGGTGGGCAAAGTTGATCCTGCTTGTCCGCAAAAGGGAGTCTTAAAATTGGGATCAAATATTGGCAGAACTGGTCTGGAACTTCAATATGAATGTACTCTTCGTGGTATTGATGGAGAGGAACTTATTGAAGTCGATACCAGGGGAAGAAAGGTAAGAACTTTGGGTACACATGCCCCAATTGCAGGACAGGATATTACAACTAGTATTGATTTTAATCTTCAGAAAAAGACTGCTCAAACATTTACTACTATTTCAGATCTTCCTGGCGTAAAGTTAGAATCAGATGGTAAAAAAGGAGCAGTGATAGTGAGTGATGGCAAAGGGGAAATCCTAGCAATTTACTCAGCTCCTTCTTTTGACCCCACAAATATAACAGAAGCCCTTAACAATCCCGATTTACCACTTTTTGATCGGGCAATTGGCGGAGCATATCATCCAGGATCAACTTTTAAGTTAGTTACTTCAGTAGCAGGAATAGAAGACGGGAAAATAGATAAAGACTATCACTATACAGACACGGGAGTTGTGTCAGTTAATGGTTTTGATTACAAAAACTGGTACTTCACGCAATACGGCTCAACAGAAGGCAGTGTTGATATTGTTCGAGCATTAACCCGGTCAACCGATACTTTCTTTTATAAAGTAGGAGAATTTGTTGGGGCTCAAAGTTTGGCCGATTGGTCGCGGGTATTTGGCTTGGGCCAAAAATCGGGAATTGATTTACCAGGAGAAATTGCCGGGTTGGTACCAGATCCACAGTGGAAAAAAGACTATAAGGGAGAAAATTGGTTTTTGGGAAATACATATCACATGGCCATTGGCCAAGGAGATTTAACTGGAACCCCGCTGCAAATGAACATGTTGACTTCAGTTATTGCCAACGGGGGAAAACTTTGCAGTCCTCATCTGGCAAATAAAACTTCAGAATGTAAGGATTTAAAAATTGCCAAGGATACTATTAATACTATTAAAAAAGGTATGGAAGGAGCATGTGCACCCGGGGGAACAGGTTATCCATTTTTTGAATTTTCTCCAAAAGTAGCTTGTAAAACAGGTACGGCACAAACAAGCGAAACTGACATTACGCATGCGTGGTTTACCACTTTTGCTCCAGTTGATTATCCAGAAATAGTAGTAACAGTATTAGTTGAAAAAGGCGGAGAAGGCAGTTCTGCTGCAGCCCCAGTTGCCAAAGAAATACTCACTGATTGGTTTTTACACAGGAACCCTTAAAAAAGCACATGGATTTATACATTAAAGGAAAACTTCCAAAAGACTTTGTTGGCGTTGCCATTGTTGGTTCCAGAAACATGACTGCCAGGGGAGAAAAATTGGCGTATGAGTATGCATTTGAGTTAGCCAAAAAGGGAGTTGTGATTGTTTCAGGATTAGCCCGTGGTATTGATACAGTTGCCCATACTGCAGCACTTGATGCAGGTGGAAAAACAATTGCCGTATTGGGATCTGGCATTGATGTAATTTACCCACTCCAGAACAAAGACTTGGCAGAAAGAATTTGCCAAAATGGGGCACTTATTTCTCCATATCCCCAAGGTACACCACCTTCTGCTGAAAATTTTAAACCCAGGAATGGCATAATTGTTGATTTTTCTGCAGCAATACTAATAATAGAAGGACAGCGGCAAAGCGGGACTATTAATACAGCCAATTGGGCCGCAGACAAAGGTCGGGAGGTGTTTGTTATCCCTGGCAGTCCGGCAACTGATTATTTAATTGAAAACGGAACTAGCATTGCAAATTCACCACAAGACATAATAGACTACTTGGATGGACTTAATAATTGTTGAATCACCAACTAAAGCAAAAACCCTAAACCGTTTCTTGGGAAGCGAATACCAGGTTGAAGCAACTATGGGGCATATTAAAGATTTGCCCAAATCAAAACTTGGAGTTGACCTAGAAAATAACTTTGCACCCGATTACCAAAATGTTGCCAAAAAGTCAGCAACAATTAAACTACTTAACAAGCTCTCCAAAACCGCAAAGACTGTGTATTTGGCGACAGATCCAGATCGCGAAGGGGAAGCAATCTCTGCGCACGTTGCGGAAATAATTGATCAAAAAACTAACACAAAACGGATAGTTTTTCACGAAATTACCAAAGAAGCAGTAGAGCATGCAATTGCCAATCCTGGGATTGTTGATCAAGATTTGGTTGATGCCCAAACTGCCAGACGAGTACTTGACCGTTTAGTTGGTTATAAGCTTTCTCCGCTTCTTTGGAAAAAAGTAAGACGTGGACTTTCAGCAGGGAGAGTTCAATCAGTTGCAGTTCGCTTGATTGTTGAGAAAGAGCGAGAAATAAAGGCCTTTGCCTCTGTTGAATATTGGGAAGTATATGTTATCGTTACTCCCCAAAAATCAAAACAAGAATTTGCGATTCAGCTAGTTAAAATTAATGCCAAGAAAGCAGTTGTAAACAATAAACAGCAAGCAGATAAAATTGTAAAAGAATTAGACAAAGCAGATTACACCGTTAGTGATGTCAAAAAAAGACTGGTAACTAAAAATCCATATCCACCATTTACAACTTCAACCATGACTCAAGCAGCTGCCAGAATTTTTGGTTGGTCGGCAAAAAAAACCATGAGTACGGCTCAAAGACTATACGAAGAAGGCCTCATTACCTACCACAGAACCGACTCGCTTAATTTGTCAGCTGCCGCAGTTGATAAATCCAGAAAGTTTATCGCTAAACAATTTGGTAAAGATTATCTTCCAGCCAGTCCCAGATTTTACAAAACCAAAGCCAAATCAGCTCAAGAGGCTCACGAAGCAGTGAGACCTACTAATGTAGAGCACATGTCGATTACTAATGGAGCTCACGATGAAGAAAGACTATATGAACTTATTTGGAAGCGATTTTCAGCCTCGCAAATGGAAGCTGCACGCTATGACGAAACAACAATTGAAGTTACCTCTGGTATATATGATTTACGTGCCAGTGGCCAGGTGATGAAGTTTGATGGATGGAGAAGAGTCTTCCCATTAAAACTTGACGAAGACGCCGTTGATTTGCCCCAAGTAGAAAAAAATGAAAAACTAAACTTTGTTAAAGTCGATCCAGTTCAAAAGTTTACCCTGCCCCCTGCAAGATTTAACGAAGCCTCGCTTATTAAAACTCTAGAAAAGTTAGGGATAGGTAGGCCTTCTACATATGCTCCAACTATTTCAACTATCCAAGCAAGAAACTATGTTGAAAAAGAAGAGGGCAAATTTTTTCCAACCAGTATTGGTGAAGCAGTAACTGACTTTTTGGTAACAAACTTTGCCACTGTTTTTGATTACGAATTTACAGCTGGTATGGAAGCTGGACTTGATGAAGTGGCCGTTGGTAAAAGAACATGGACAAAGGAATTAAAAACTTTTTGGGATCCATTTACAAAAAAATTAACAGAAGTAGAAGCAACGGCAACCCGCGTAAAAATAGAAACTGAGAGTACTGGCAGAAAGTGTCCAGAATGCACAGAGGGTGATTTAATAGTCAGACATGGAAGATTTGGTAAATTTATTAGCTGTAGTAGATTTCCAGATTGTAAATACACTGAAAAGATAGTTCAAAAAATAGATATGAAGTGTCCTGATTGTAACGAAGGTGAAGTGGTCTTTAAAAAAACCAAAAGAGGTAGAAAGTTTTATGGCTGTAGTAGATATCCTGATTGTAAGTTTGCCAGTTGGAAAAAACCAATTATTGATAAAAAAGAAATAACTACTTAAGCTGCAGGGTGTCACCCTGCAGGTGTTGACAAAATAATGGATTTTAATCAATATCAGAAATTTACTAAAAAAACAGCAGTTTACCCAAAAATTGGTAAAAGCTTTATATACCCCATGATAGGCTTGTCTGGGGAAGTTGGAGAAGTAGCTGAGAAAATCAAAAAAATCTTTCGAGATAAAAAAGGAAGAGTTTCGAAGACAGACAAACAAGAGTTGTCAAAAGAATTGGGCGATGTTTTGTGGTACGTTTCTCAATTGGCTACAGAGTTTGGGCTTCCACTAGATGAAATCGTCAATGGTAATGTTGAAAAATTAAATTCAAGATTTAAACGCGGCAAAATAAATGGGAGTGGAGATAATAGATGACGGTTGAGTTGGATGGAGAACGAAAAGAAAGACCATCTTGGGATGAGTACTTTCTAAGACTTGCTGATGTTGTGGCCGAACGGGGTACTTGTCCGAGATTAAAAGTAGGTGCTGTATTGGTTAGAGACAAAAATCCAATATCTACAGGTTACAATGGCGCTCCACGAGGTATTCCTCATTGTGAAGAGGTTGGTTGTTATTTAGTTAACGGTCATTGCAAAAGGGCTAATCATTCTGAGGCAAACGCAATTATAAACGCAGCCTACAACGGTATTTCTACTAAAGACACAATTTTATATACAAGATATTTACCTTGTGATGATTGTGCTAAAGATGTTGTAAATGCAGGAGTTTCGAGGGTGGTTTATAGAGAAGTTTATAAAAATGTTGACCAGCCATTTACTTTGGAACTATTTGAAATAGCAGGAATTGAATTGGTATGCATTCCAGACAACAAGTATGACCCACTAAGTACCAGTTGACTGTTTTCACAGTAAGGGTGTAAAAAGATGGGCAGCACATGACCAGAGAAAGAATAAAATTATCTCTTGCAGAAAACTCTACTTCTCGTGCGTATAATCCCGGGGCAGAAAAAATGCTTGGTGAAGTTATTCCTGTGTTGGATTTAGGGTTTGTATATTTGGTTGACTATATGGGAAATGATCAGTCAATAGTTCAAGCTGCCAGAGTTTCATATGGTGCTGGTACAAAAGCAACAAGCGAGGATAGGGGGCTAATAAGATATCTAATGAGGAATAGACATACTACTCCCTTTGAAATGGGGGAATTAAAGTTCCATGCAAAAATGCCATATTTTGTTGCAGCACAATGGGTCAGACACAGAACTGCAAGTATAAATGCTGAATCAGCCAGATATTCAATCATGAAGGAAGAATTTTATGTTCCAGATATGTCGGCAATTTCAGTACAGTCAAAAGACAATAAACAAGGAAGAGGAGAGCTGTTACCAATAGAGGAGAGTGAGCAATTAAGATATGAGCTGCAGCAAAGAGGATTGAGTGCTTTTGAATACTATCACCATTTATTGAATCAAGACATGGAAGGTAATGTTATTGACAAAAATAGACAGGGTATAGCAAAGGAATTAGCAAGAACAGTTTTGCCTGAGAGTACATACACGCAATGGTACTGGAAAATAGATTTACATAATCTATTTCATTTTTTGGGTTTAAGAATGGATCCCCACGCACAATTGGAAATTCGTCAATATGCTGAAGCAATATCAGAAATTGTAAAAGAGGCGTTTCCTTTTGCATATGAAGCTTTTGAAGACTATGTTTTGGAATCCAAAATAATAACTGGACCAGAGATGGATATTTTGGCAAATTTGTTTGAATCAAAAGGTATGCAAATGACAATAGAAGAGATTGCAGCTACTGCGGATAGTGTCGGCCTAAAAAACAAACGCGAACGAGAAGAAATGATTGATAAATTTAGAGCAATGGGATTAATAAGGAAGATTAATATAGTATGAGAGGTATTTATATTGCACTTGAGGGGATAGTTGGGTCTGGAAAAACTACACAACTTCCTTTGATTTTTGAATTTTTGAAGCAATCATATCCAGAGCGCGAAATAGTTTTGACAAGAGAGCCGGGTGGAACAAAAGAGGCCGAAAAAATTAGAGAAAAAGTCAAACACACTAATGTTAGTCCAATTGAAGAAGTTCAACTATTTGCTCAAGCAAGAGAAAGTACTATAAGTGAGATAGTAAGACCAGCGCTTAAGCGGGGTGCAATTGTCCTTTCTGATAGAAGCATTTCCTCAAGTCTCTCTCACCAAACTGGAGGTAGAGGAGTAGATACAGAATATGTTTGGTGGAGAAATGAGAAAGCGGTTGGAGATACATTTCCGGACTACATTTTATACCTGGATGTAAATTTTGAAACTTGTATTAAAAGATCCGCAAAAGAGAACCCAGATAAGTTTGACACCGAAGGTGTTGAATTTTGGCAAAGAGTGAAAGCAGGTTATGAAGAGGGTTTTATTTTTATGATTGACAAATTGGGAGTAGAAACACAGATACTAAGAGTTGAAGATAAAGACGGTAATTTATCGGTTGGGGAAACATTGGAACAAATTAAAGAAAAATTAAAATCTGCCATAGACTCAAGGATTACAGAAGGACAAATTGTTGGAGAAAGGCAAAGAT
>JBBTWO010000012.1:0-64608 GCA_038062745.1 Patescibacteria group bacterium
TGTTGCACATGACCACCTAAAACCTCTCTTAACGATTTATGAAGTAAATGGGTCACTGTATGAAGACGAGTAGTTTCTAGTGAATGATCAGCAAGTCCTCCTTTAAAAGACCCTGCAGACGTTGTTCTCGATAAATCCTGATGCTTTTTAAATTCCTCCTTAAACTGATTCACATTAATTGTTTGTCCTCGATCGGCAAATAATTCAATTGTAAGCTCTAGAGGAAATCCATATGTTTGATATAAATCAAAAGCTTTTTTGGCATCGATTTTTTCAATCTTTTCTGCCTCTTTCATTCCTTTGTCTAAAGTTCTTACAAATTTACTGACTTCGTCACTCAATATCTCATGAATCAACTTCTTATTTTTTAGTAAACTTTCGTATTGATCCGACATTAGTTGAATATAAACGTCAGCGAGAGAATTAATAGAATCTTCATACTTTTCAATACCTAGGCGACTCATCTGCAGAATCGTTCTTCTTATAAGTCTTCTTAATACATAACCTTGCTGTTTATTTGAAGAAATTATTCCATCACTAATTACAAAAACAGAAGCTCTAGTATGGTCTGCGATTATTCTAAATGTTTTTGTATTATCTGAATATTGTTTCCCTGAGAGTTCAGAGATTTTATCTATTGCCCCTACCCATAAATCAGTTTTATAGTCATCATCTAGTCCATTTACAACTGCCAGAATTCTCTCAAGACCCATGCCTGTATCGACATTTGGTTCAGGTAGTTTCTCGAAACTACCATCAGACATCTTGTTATATTGCATAAAAACATCGTTCCAAACTTCAGAAAACCTTCCACATGAGCATCCTGGCTTACAATCTGATCCGTGAGATTTTCCGGTTACATCATAATGCATTTCAGTATCAGGCCCACAAGGACCAGTTATTCCTGCAGGACCCCACCAATTATCTTTCTTATCAAAGAAGAATATTCTCTCTTCTGGTATTCCTAAAGATTTCCAAATCTCTGCCGACTCAATATCTTTTGGGGCATCCTCATCACCGACAAAGCAAGTTATGTAAATCCTCTCTGAATCCAATTTTAACTCTTGGGTCAAAAACTCATAAGACCATTTAATAGCATCTTCTTTAAAGTAGTCTCCCAAACTCCAATTTCCAAGCATCTCAAAGAAGGTGTGATGGTTGAAATCTCCCACCTCATCAATATCATCAGTACGCAGACATTTTTGAACATCAACCAATCTTTTACCCATTGGGTGGACTTCGCCTAACAAATACGGTACCAGTGGATGCATACCCGCAGTAGTAAACAAAACAGTGGGGTCGTTCTGTGGGACCAAAGAAGCGGAAGGAATTCTTTTGTGGCCTTTTTTCTCAAAAAATTCCAGATATTTTTGGCGTACTTCTGAAGCTTTCATACAGGCAATTATATCTCAACTTGCGTTTTTGTGCATTTTTGGTATTATTTGCCAAGAATGTTAGAAATAGACAAATCCAAAATAAAATTACCTACTCCAAACTGTATCGGATGCCCTGCCTTAGATAGATATATAGATTTACTTTCTTTTCGTACACCATACATTCCCAATGGAGTTGAATTAGAATTGCAAGAATTGCAAATAGGCTGCTGGGTTTATATTAGCGAAATGAAAGCTAATCTTTCTGGACGTAGAGCCGACACTTGGAAAAATGAAAAGGGAGAAGAAAGATATATAACTGCTTACACAATTGAAACTTCAGACCACGCTCCTCAGAACTGTCCAAAAGTAAATTCTCAAGGTTAAATTCTGTTTTCTCCGTGAGAAGTAACGCCTTTGCCTTTTCTAAACATTGAAAGAACTCCAGTTAGTTTTTCAGGTCTAATCAGCCCTCCACCCAAAATTGCATCTTCTAAGATTGAATTCAAGCGTTTTATAGATTTTCTAAGATCGATAATAACCATAACAATTTGAATTCCCACAATCACTAAAAGTGTTGTTAGAGATACAACTACTACCACCAGTAATGTTTGGATGCCTTCCATAAATATTATTTAATCTGTTAATTTTACTTGAATAGACCTTGTAATGATAGTAGTTTTATTGTTGCGTGATTTTGCCACAACTTCAACTTTAGTTGTTTGTTCATTAACTTCAATTTCTGTTTTAAATACTCCCTTGTCATCCACAAGTGTTGGTTGATTGTTTATTTTGATAGTTGCCCCAGGATCTGTTTTCCCAGAAACTTCCAAATTGGCAACTTGGATTAATTGAGATTCAATTGGGGTATCAACTTGTAATTTTGGGGGGCTTATAAAGTTAACATATTGCATAGTTAGATAGCCCAAAATTAAAAGTAAAACTCCTGCAGCTGCAGTTAAAAAAGTTAATCTTGGTGTCCAAACAAATTTATTGGAAACATCGGGTTTGGGAGAGACGGCAAGTTTTTGTGGCGGATAATCGCGTCTCAAAAAGGCCAATGCTTGGTCCGAGTTGGTTTCAAGTGCGTCAGCAATACTTTTTACAAATCCCCTAACCACAGGAAATTCCGGCAACTTAACCCAATCCTCTTCTTCAATTGCCGTTAAAAACTCTATTCTAATTTTAGTTTTACCCTCAAGATGTGCCTTTGAATAACTTTTATTCATTCGAGCTTCTTTGAGGAATTGCCCGATTGTTTTCATTTATTTTTATATCTCAAGCCGAAGGACCACTGGTCAAAAATTGTTCAGCATTCTGCATAATAACCTCTCTGGGTTTTGCTCCGTCGGCTGGTCCAACTATCCCTGCGGCTTCTAGTTGATCAATCAGTCTAGCAGCTCTAGCATAGCCAACCGACAATCTTCGCTGCAAAAGTGATGCCGATGCTTTTCCACTTTGAGCCACAGTTCTGACCGCTTCACTAAACATCTCATCAGCATCCCCACCAACTCCCGCTACTGGATTAGCTCCCTTTTTGGGCATTGAAACAACTTCTTCTGTATATTGTGGATTAACTCCTTGGTTTTTAATAAACGTCATTAAACTATTTACATCACGGTCACTAATAAAGGCTCCTTGGATTCTGTTTGGTTTAGCAGCTTCTGGGGGAAGATACAACATATCTCCTTTACCAAGCAGTTTTTCAGCTCCTTGGGTATCAAGAATAACTCTGGAATCCACCAGCGAAGCCACAGCAAAAGCAATTCTGGTTGGAATATTGGCTTTGATAAGTCCAGTGATAACATTTACCGATGGTCTTTGCGTTGCCAAGACCATATGGATGCCAGTTGCTCGGCTCATCTGAGCAATACGGGTAATTGCATCTTCCACTTCAACGGGGGACAAAAGCATAATGTCTGCCAACTCATCAATAACTACAACAATGTAGGGCATAGCTTGAAAACCGCTCATTTCGTTGTACGAAGCAATGTTCCTTGCTCCCACCTGAGCAAATAATTTATATCTCCTGTCCATTTCACTCATTACCCAGCGGAGAGCTGAGATAACTTTTTCTGGTTCTACAATAACTGGGGTAAGTAAATGTGGAATATTATTATAACCCGTTAACTCCACGCGTTTGGGATCAACCAAGATTAGCTTCACTTCCGATGGAGAAGCACGAAAAAGAAGTGATGACAAAAAAGTGTTGATGGCCACAGATTTACCAGATCCAGTTTGGCCAGCGATTAAAACATGTGGCATTTTGCTCAAGTCTCCAACAACTGGCTTACCACCAACGTCCAACCCTAAAGCAACTGCGAGTTTTGAAGGATTATCGCGCATAGCATCAGACTCCAAAATTTTCCTCAGGGGTACAAATTCGGGTGCACGATTTGGCAGCTCAATACCAACCAAACTTCTTCCAGGAATTGGGGCTTCAATTCTTATTGTTCCAGTTGTGGCAGCCAGAGCCAAAGCCATATCGCGATCAAGTCCTGTTATTTTGGATAGTTTTGTTCCCAAAGCTACTTCTAATGCATATTGGGTAACGGCCGGACCCAGGTTTACTTCAACTACTCGTGCTGTAACACCAAATGATTCAAGGGTTTGTTCAATGATTGCAGCGTTAGCTTTAATGTCTCCTCGGTCAGCCTTCCCTGCTTCTGATTGTTCCAAAAGCGAAAGAGAAGGATATTTCCAGATCTTTTCCTCCCCGGGAATGTTAGTAATTAATTTTGAACTTAGTTCTTCTTGTTTTTGGTTTGGACTCTTAAGAATTGGGGCTGGTGAATTAATTTGAGGACTGCTGGATCCACCTGCAACTTTAAATTCTTTTTTGTTCATGCCGGAAAGTGAAGGGTTTAGTTTTGCAACATCTTTTTCGCCAACCAAATATCTCCTTAAATATCTAAGCCAGGTGGCCATAATTCCCAACACTTGATCGACTGAGGTGTTGAATAAAATTACCAACCCCACAAAACACAAACCAAACAAAACTATAAAAGCTCCAGGGGTTGTAATTAAAGTTGCAATTGATTCCCAGGATGATTGGCCAAGTATCCCAGCTTTTGTTAGTGTTGCTAAGGACAAAAAGAACAACAAATAGCCAACAACTACATTAGGTTGGGAAAGAGGTGACTTAAATTTTGAAATCATGAAACCAAAAGACAAAAACAAAAAAGACAAAAAGATTGCAGTCCAAGAAAAATACTCAATTAAAAAATCATTAATACCTACCAAAATTAACCCTCTTCTCCAAAATGAGATGACAATTAGTCCTGCAAGTGCAAAAAAGATTACTTGAGCAATTGAGTAAGTTGTATTTTTCTTAAGCCTTAATTTAAAGGATCTTCTTGGCTGTCTTAATCTCTTTTTTTTCTTAGACATTGTGGTAGGTTAATTATATCAGGCAATACCTGATATATGCTACGCATATAACTACAAAGTCAGACCTCAACAACTACAGGTAAAACCATTGGGCGCCTTTTAATCTCTTCCCAGAAGTATTTCTCAAGATAATTTGCAGCTTCTGCTTTTACCATTCTTGAATCAACTATGTTTTTATTGTTTAAAAATCTCTTTAGTAAGTCTGCTGCTTTTTCGAGCAAGTCTGAAGATTTTCCTTCAAACACAAAACCTCGACTAATAAGTTCTGGCGCATTAACTATTTTCCTTTGCGCTTTATCAAATTGAATCAAGGCAATTAATACTCCATCTTTGGCCAATACTTGCCTGTCTCGCAAAACCATACTTCCAACATCACCAACCCCAAGCCCATCAACCAAAACTTGTCTGACTGGAATTCTTCCAGAAATTTTTCCTTGATCTTTAACAAATTCAACAATATCTCCAGCATTTAATTCAAATACACTTGCCGGCTTTGCACCCATTTGGTAAGCAATGTTGGCGTAACCCCTGTTGTGCCTAACTGTTCCCCCAATTGGCATGTAGTATTTTGGTTTAACTATTGCCATGAGCATTTTAATATCTCCACTGCTTCCATGGCCTGAAACATGCAGATCCTCTTGAATATCATAATAATGAACATCAATGCCGTTTTGAATCATTTGATCAACTACTGCATCAACACTTTCTTTGCTTCCTGGAGGAGCAGGGTCGGACGAATAAATAACTGTGTCTCCCTTGTACATTGCCAGTAAATCATGTTCTCCCATAGCAACTCTGGTTAATGCCGAATCTGTTTGACCGTAGCTGCCAGAAATAATATACATTCTTTTGTCAGCTGGTAACTTGGCAATTTGTCTGGGGTGAATAACCAAATTATCTGGATAGTGCAGATAGCCTAATTTTTTAGCGATCTGTGCCTTAACATCAATGCTTCGACCAATAAAAGCAACCTTTCTGCCATTTTTGATAGCAACGTTCAGTGCTTGTTGAATTCTTGAAATATTACTTGAAATTGTTGTGAAGAAAACTTGCTGAGTTGCATGATTAACAATGTTTTCAATAATTGGCTCAATTGTTATTTCGCTGTCAGTGTAACCTGGAGAGTTGGACCCCAAGGCATCAGAAGCCAGAGAAATAACTCTGTCTTTGGCAAGTACTGCAAGTTTATTTACATCAAATGGTTTCTTATCAACTGGTGTCCAATCAAATTTATAATCTGGAATATGGAAATGTTTTCCCTCGGCAGACTCTATACAAAAACCAACTCCATCTGGAACTGAGTGAGAAACACGAAATGCAGTAACCCTAAAAGACCCAAGATTTAAAATATCCCGGTCAGGATCAAACACATTTACCTTTACTTTTTTAGCAGCTTTATCTTCAAATTTTTCTTCAATAAATCCTGCAACTAATTTAGTTGCATATATTGGTACATCAACGTTATCTGCAAATAAAAATGGTAGGGCACCAATGTGATCTTCGTGTCCGTGAGTAATAAGAATGGCTTTAAGTTTGTGAATATTTTCTTTTACATAAGTGAAGTCTGGAATAATAAGATCCACTCCATACATGTCTGGATTTGGAAATCCAACACCACAATCGACCATGATCATGTCCGTCCCTTGTTCATAGATGTAACAGTTTTCTGTTACTCCTGTTGTTCCTGATAGTGCGATGAATTTCATAATTAAATTAACTCCATTTGTTCTGGTTTTTCATTTTCTTGTCTTTGTTGTTTTGCAATGTTCTCTACTTGAGTAAAAGTCTCTGGTAGTTTCATAAAATCTTTTTTGAATTCTGTCATTATTGATCCGTTTCGCAGAGCCGCAGCGGGGTGGTACATCGGGACAACAGTCACATCCCTATTTTTGTATTTTATCACAGTCTTTTGCCCATGAACAGCTGATATTTTAGCACTTGGCAAGAACTTGCCCATTGAGAATCTTCCCAGAGTTACGATTACTAATGGCTTAATTATTTCAAGTTCCCGATCCAAATATGCTTCATAAGCAGCAAGTTCTTCTGGCAGTGGATCTCGATTATTAGGGGGTCTGGTTTTTACCATATTGGTAATATAAACATCATCCCTACTTACTTTTATCGCAGCCAATCCTTTATCTAACAATTTCCCAGCTTGACCAACAAATGGTTTTCGCTGAATTGATTCATTGTATCCACCGGCTTCTCCGATGAAAACAACCTGAGCATCAGGATTTCCATCTCCTGGAATTATATCTGTGGGTTTTGATATTAAAGGAAGTTTACTGTCTGCTTCCATATCAGCTTTTATTTTTTGAAGTTCTTCTTTTTTACTCATATTGTATTTTAGTTAAATATCTTCAGATATTCTTTATGCTCAAACATACGTCCATATTTCACCGATTGATCTTGTTGATGCAATATTCCTGCTTTAATAAATTTATTTATTAATCTATTTGCTGCAACTCGGGATAATCCGGTCCATTCTTCTATTTTTCGAACATTAACAATGGGTAATTTATACATTTGCTCCAAAACTTTCATACCTGTTTCACTAGATCTACCAAATACACTTACTTTTGCCATATCGCTTTTTTGAATGTTTGTAATTTGTTTTGAAGAAGTTATAGCATCATTAGCAACAGCACACACTCCCTGCAAGAAAAATTTAATCCATCTAGATACGTCAATAGAATTTTTTGAAAAATGATAGGAATGCAACAATTCAAAGTATATATCTCTATTTTTCTTGAAATATTCAGACAAATACAATACAGGCTTCTCTAAGATTCCCTGTTGACAGAGAAAAAATGTAACAAGCAAACGTCCAGTCCTTCCATTGCCATCTAAAAAAGGGTGAATAGTCTCAAACTGAGAATGTATTAGTGCAGTTTTGATAAGGGGTGGCAAGTCACTTTCTTTATATATAAATTTTTCTAAATCATCCAACCCTCTCTTCATATCATCAACAGGAGGCGGAACAAACTTTGCAGTTGCAGGAGAATTTCCTCCTATCCAATTTTGACTATTCCTAAATTCTCCAGGACCAGCAAAATGATCTGACCTTGCATTTGTTAAAAGAACATTATGAACTTCTCTAATAAGCCTTAAGGACAACGGCAAAGTCTGAAGTCTGTTCAATCCGTAATTCATAGCTTGAATATAATGAAGAATATCGTCAACATCTTTAGGTAAATTTTCTGTAACTCCAACGTCAGCTTTAATTGCATCTGCCATTGTCGCTCCAGTTCCTTCTATTTGGCTGGATAGTGTAGCCTCTTTTCTAACATACATAAATATGAAAAAATCTAAATCTGGAAGTAATTGGGTAATTCCATCCAATTTTCCCAACGCCAAGTCCGCCTGGGAGAGCAGCTTCACCATCTCATTGTCCAAAGTAACCAAGCCTTCAGGAGGGAACTTTTCAGGCACATAAGCCTTGAAGCCTTTAGGTTGTAAAATCATTTTTCCAAGCAACATATGTTAACTTTATATCACTTATAGTTAACATCTGTCAAGTAGATGTTAACTTTGGTGTTTTATACCGTAACGCAAAGGTAACCATAGAGGAGACAAAATTACCTTGTTACTGAGGTAAAAATTCTTTGACATTTTGTGAGGTAATATGAAATTGATTTCCTTTTCCTTCAACCATTGCACGAGCTACTTTTCTAACAACTCCTTTTAAAGTTCTTTCAAGTGTACGAATACCAGCATCATATCCCAAAGGTCTAGCAATATTTACCCAGACATCTTCATCAAAAGTAATTGTTCCCTCTGGGATTCCAGATTCTTTCAAAGTTTTAGGCAACATGTATTTTTGAGCAATGGTAATTTTTTCTTGATCTGTATAGGAAGGCATGACAATTGGTTCAATACGATCCATAACAGCTGTTGCAATATTGGTAGTGTTGTTTGCAGTTGCGATAAACAAACATTCTGAAAGATTCACTGGAAAATCAATGTAGTGATCTGTAAATGCTTTGTTTTGTTCTGGATCCAGGAGTTCTACCAACACACCCATGATAGATGCTCTTCCTTGATCAGTCACGCGATCAATTTCATCCAAAAGTATTACTGGATTTCTACTACCTGCATTTCTCAAGGCTTTAATTATTTTTCCTGGTTCTGATTCAGGATGCATTCGAGATTGTCCACGCAAGTCCAGAGGATCTCCCATACCTCCAAAGGGAATACGCTCTATCTTTCTGCCCATTGCTTCTGCAATTGAGTAGGCAATAGTTGTTTTACCAGTACCAACTAATCCAACGAAACACAAAATTGGAGCCCTGGCAATATCTCCAATTTCTCCTTTGTCTGCTTTTAATTTCATAATTGAGACATATTCCAAGATGTGATCCTTAATCTCAGCTAAACCAAAGTGGTGCATATCCATTACTTCTTGTGTTCTTTTTAAATCTAAAATATCTGTTGTTTTTTGGGTCCAAGGAATATTTACTATCCAATCAATGTAACGCTGTAAACTATCAATTTCTGGCAAAAATGACGGAGAGGTAGTAAGTTTTGCAAGTTGAGCAATACGATTATTTATTCTTGCAGCCAAATCCTGCGGAATTTGCACTCCTTGAAGTTTTTGAGTCAATGCTTGTAGTTCTTGTACACCAGTATCCATACATTAATATTATCACGTAAAAGGTAACATCACGAAGAGCCGTTTATCTATCTGAATCTGCTTTGTTTGGAGAATCTAAATATCTACTTACTGGAAAATGAGGTCCACCCTCTGATCTATTTCCACCATCTCTTCTTGGTCCACTAAAGTTGCCCCTGCTTGATCCGCCAAATGATCTTCTTGGTCCACGATCATTTCCACCACTTCTTCTGTCACCACCAAAACCTCCACGTCTATCTCCTCCTCCGCCAAATGATCTTCTTGGTCCTCTATCTCCTCCACCTCTGTCTTCTTTTGGTTTATCTTTTGATGGATCCATATTCATAGAAAGGTTAATGCGTCCCATATCATCAACTTCTTTTACTCTGACTTGTACCTTGTCTCCAATTGCAACAACTTCTTCTGGATTTGAAACAAACTCTTCTCGCATGTCTGAAACATGAACTAATCCTTCTTTACCAGGTAAGATTTCAACAAAAGCTCCAAAAGGAAGTATTCTTTGCACCGTGCCTTCATATGTTTCTCCGGATTGCACTTCTTTAGTCATACCTTCAATGTAAGTGAAAGCTGCTTCAACTGCTGATTGATCAACTGCTGTAATAGTTACTGTTCCATCGTCATTAACGTCCAATTGAACCTTGGTGTCAGCCATAATTTTCTTGATATTCTTCCCCCCTGGCCCAATAAGCTCGCCAATTTTGTCGACTGGGATTTGGATAGTTTTTACTTTTGGAGCATAGTTGCTTACTTTGCTTCGGGGCTCAGCAATGGCTGATGCAATTGTTTCCAAAACTGCCATTCTGGCTGGTTTTGATTGCTCAATTGCTTTTTCAAGCATTTCAAGTGAAAGATCAAGCGTTTTAACGTCTAATTGGAGTGCAGTGATTCCTTTTTTGCTTCCTGCGATTTTGAAATCCATGTCTCCATTGAAATCTTCAAGTCCCATGATGTCAGTTAAAATGGCGTAATTTTCAGGTGACTCAACAACAACTCCCATGGCAATACCACCTACTGGTGCTTTTATTGGTACTCCTGCATCCATTAAAGCAAGGGTTGATCCACATGTGGAAGCCATTGAGGTTGATCCATTTGAGGACAAAACTTCAGATACCAAGCTAATGGTGTATGGAAAGTCTGCAACTGCTGGCAAAACTGGAATAAGTGCCTTTTCAGCCAATGCTCCATGACCAATTTCGCGTCTGCCTGGGGCACCTACTCTTCCGGTTTCTCCAGTTGAGAAAGGAGGGAAAACATAAAAATGCATGTAGCGTTTTTCTGATTCACCTTCAGCAGACTCTATAAGCAATCCCATGTTTGGGCCACCAAGTGTTGCAATGGTCATTACTTGTGTTTGACCTCTTTGAAACATGCCTGATCCATGAGTTCTTGGCAGTAATCCAACTGAGGCAGTAAGTTGCCTTAATTCATCTAATTTTCTGCCATCTGGTCTTGTGCCTTTTAAGATGTTGGTTCTAATGTGCTTTTTCAAAATATATTCTGCTGCTTCACCAACGGCTTTCGCATCTTCTTCTGACAGCTCTGCGGCAATTGCTTTTTTGAGTTCTTCAAATTCTGAGAATCCACCTTCCTTGGCTACCAAAATTTTAACCATGTCGCGAATCTTGTCTCCAGCAATTTTTTCAACTTTATTGATTACTTCCTGTTTCTTCTCTTGCTTTGCAATTACTTCTTTTGTTGCTCCAACTTCTTTGGCAAAGTCATTAATGAATTCAAGTACTTTTTCGCCTTCTTGCTTTGCATATTTAATACCGTCCAAAATTTGTTCTTCTGACACTTCTTTGCTTAAGTCTTCAATCATGACAATTGCTTTGTCTGTTGAGGAAACTACAAGTTCCATTTCTGAGGTTTCTAAATCTTTGTCGGTTGGATTAGTGAAATACACTCCATCTTTAAGTCCTACCTTAACAATTGCTACAGGTCCCATCCATGGAATGGAAGATGCTGTAAGGGCTGCAGAAACTGCGATGGAAGCAACCATGTCTGGTGTATTTTCCAAATCCACTGACATAACGGTTACAATTACTTGGACTTCTTTTTTGTATTCTTTTGGGAAAAGGGGGCGAATGGAGCGATCAATGAGTCTGCCAGTTAATATTTCTTCGTCGCTTGGTCTACCGTCTCTTTTGACCCACCTACTACCTTTGATCTTTCCTCCAGCATAAAGTCTCTCTTGGTATTCAACAGAAAGGGGAAAATATCCTGGATCAACAAGCATTTGTTTGGCAACAACAGTTGCTAAAACCACAGTTTCACCATATTGAGCCATAACAGCACAAGTTGCTTGTTCTGCTAATAATCCGGTTTTAAGTGAGAAGGTTCTTCCTCCTAATTCAAATTGTTTTTCTACTACTTTTTTATTCATTTATTTCTTCAAGTCTAATTTCTTGATGAGGATTTTATATCTTTCTTCGTCTTTCTTTTGAAGATAGGACAATAATCTTCTTCTCTTGGCTACCATTGAAAGAAGTCCAGTTCTTGAATGAACATCTTTGCCATGACCTTTCAAATGCTCAACTAATTTGTTGATTTGGTTGGTTAAAAGGGCTACTTGTACTTCAGGAGATCCTGTGTCGCCTTTTTCTCGGGCGAAGCCTTCTATTATTTTTTGTTTTTCGTCAGTTGGTAGTGCCATAGTGTCATGTAAAGCTAAAGTAGAGCCCCATTTGGCTAAACCTTGCCTTCATCAGTACGTATATTAACACAGTACCTCAAAAAGTGCAAAACTTCACTTACTTAACTTTATCGCCTCATTTTCGATCTCGACCATTGCTTTCTTTAGTGTTTTTCCTCCTAACATAAATAGAGGCTTCTTTGTCTTTACAAGATGTTTCAACATCGCATTTACCAAAGAACTTACAGAAATACCCAATTCTCGACAGATTATTTGGATTTCCTTTTTAGTAGCAACATCTATTCGAACATTAACGACAGTCTTCGCCATATGTATATCAATTGTAATACAAAGATTAGTGAAAAGAAAGTTATTTAGCTACAACGACAATCCCATCAGCCAGTTGAATTGCATCTCCGGGTGTAAATGTCCTCTCAAAAGGTTCTTTTCCAACTCTTGCTTCTATAAGATGAAAGCCTTTACCCTCACTCTTACCGGTAATTACTACAGTACTACTATTAGCAGATTTGCCTACACCAGCACTCCAATATTCACAATCTTTCTCAATTGTTGTTATTAAACCTCTTCCGTCTCGTATTTCTGCTACCATATTTTTATTAACTTACTGAAGTCCCTTTGTAAATCTGTGGTGCTTCAAACCAAGACTGTGGAGCATTTTCAATTTCAACATCTTCAACAGCTCCAATTTCTTCATTTGATTTTACATTTAGAGATTCTCCTGGAATTGACCCAGCTGGAAAACTGGTTCGATCTATTCTGCCCGTTCCAGCTCTTCTTCCTCCTGCCTTCATAAGATCTGCAGCAAGTAAGAAAGTGTCAGCATTTACCAGTGGGTGGGCAAAGTTTTGGGTTCCGTCTTCAAGACCAGTCAAAAGATTAGTTGCGATATCACCATCCATTTGAGCCCCAATTTCTCGAATAAGGCCTGCAACTACTTGAGAAATTGCTGGACCATGAGCTGAAAAATCTAAAATATCACTGGCTCCAACTGATTGGGTTCCAATATGGAGTACTTTTGTTGGTTTTAAGTCTTTAGAAGAAAGAGCTGGAAAATCTTCTTTCTTGACTCCACCAATTAAGATTACTGTATCAGCAGATGTGCCTGAATACGACATGTTTACTTGGTTTTCCTTAGGAGCTAATTGGCCAATTTTTGGCACAATTGTAAGTCTGAATTCTCCAGATTCAATATCGTAGGAAACTTTTTCAATTTGGTCTGCTTTGTAGTCCTTAAATTTAATAGTTAGGTTTTTGTCACCAAAGTCAGATCTAATCTCATTTACCCCCACAAGACGATTAAATTCCACAACCATTGGGGTTGAAGAACTAACGGTGGTTTCTTTAGCTGGTCTGACGGCTAAATACAGGGAAAGTCCGGCAGCAACTTGGTCAAAGCTAGGATTTTGAGGCAACAAAATAAGGATTGATTTGGCCTCAGAAATAATATTTCCAAATGAGTTTTCCATGGTGAGTTTAGGCTCTATGCCCGCGATATTAGCACGTCTCCTATAGTAAAATCAAGCTGCGGCTCTAAAATTGCACCAAATTCTCCTTCGGTTACCGTAGTTAATTCATCCTTACCGCGTCTAACAGAAGTGACCCTTACTTCAGCAACATCTTTCTCGTCTCTTACCAGTATGAGTTTATTGCCTTTGGACACTTGGCCCAATTCCAATCTGCAACCGGCGACAATTTTGTTGTTAAAAGGAAATGTGGCAATAACTACCATTTTGGCAACAATTACTTTGGTTCCAGCTTTAATGAGTTCATTAATTCGATCTGTGAGATCGTAGATAATTTTGAATGATTTGACTTCTACTTTTTCTGTTTCTGCTAACTTTGCGATTTGGTTATTTACCTTAACCTCAAAGGCAAAGATTTTCGCTCCTGAGGTTCTTGCCAAGAAAATGTCATTCTCATTAATATCCCCCACACTTGCGGAAACAACAAATACTCCCTCAGGAATTGAAGCCAACAAAGCTTCAAGTGCGCCAGCATTTTGGGTTTTTAGGACAAGTGGCAATTGACCTTCAAGCATCTTTCCTTTGGTGACTACTCTTTGTTCGACAAAGGCATTTACTTTCTTATCTTTCCCAGCATCTTCGATTACTACCCCAATTTGAGGGACTGCATCAAAACCTAAAATTAAAGCCGGCTCTCCAGGGTTAATTTTTTTGACAGATTTATTTTGGTGATCAAACAAGCCTCTGACTTTTGCTTCCTGACCAGCTGCATTTATAAGTTTGCCTACTTCTAATTTGCCATTTCTAACAACTACCGTGGCAAGTGCGCCTCTTTGATCTTTACCGGTTTCAATAACTACAGCTTCGAGAGGTGCATCGGCATCAGCCAAAATATCGTTAATATCAGACACTAAAACAATCAATTCCAATAACTTATCAACACCAACATTTTGTCTGGCAGACACCTCAACGTAAGGTGTATTTCCACCTCTGCCTTCAAAATAAATACCTTCAGTTTCCAAAGTGGCAAGTGCATTTTGAACGTTGGCGCTTGGTAAGTCAGTTTTTGTTAAAGCAACAATAAAGGGAATATTTGCCTCCTGAATGAAGCCAATTGCTTCTTTAGTTTGTGGTTTTACGCCATCGTCCGCTGCCACAACTAATACTGCAATGTCGGCAACTTTTGCTCCCCGAGACCGCATACCCGAAAAGGCTGCATGACCTGGAGTATCAATAAAGGTTATTTTTTGACCACCTTCGGTTTGAACAATAGAGGCTCCAATACTTTGCGTGATACCTCCGGCTTCACGATCAACTATTTTTGTCTTTCGTAAATTATCAAGTAAAGTTGTTTTACCGTGGTCAACGTGACCCAGTACTGTAACTATTGGTTGTCTTTTTTCAATCATATGTGTGTTGATTTTGTAAGAGGAATTAACAGAAAGAGGTCTGAAGATAATGAAGTAAAGGCAAAATTAAAAAAATTTACAAATTTGTCATTTTATTATTCACTATCTGCTACTGGCTCTGCTGGTTCCTCGACTGAAACCTCATTAACATTTTCTTCTATTGGTGCTACAACCTCTACAGGTTTGTTGGCTTTAGGATCTCCAATTACATCAATTTTATAACCAGTCAACTTTCCTGCCAAGCGAACATTTTGACCATCTTTGCCAATTGCAATGGATAATTGATCCTCAGGGACGGTTACTTTTGCTTCCTGGTTTTTTTTGTCTAACTTAATTGCCAAAACATCAACTGGAGCCAAAGCTGCTTTAACTAAGTCTTCTTGGTTGTCAGTCCAAGAAATAATATCTACTCGCTCGCCTCCCAATTCATTAGTAACAGCTTGTACTCTTACCCCTTTTTGACCAACACAACTTCCGACTGGATCAACTCCTGGTTGGTTAGAAAACACAGCCATCTTGGTTCGGACACCCGCATCACGGGATATAGCCTTTACTTCAACAGCGTTAGAAGCGATTTCTGGAACCTCACGACCAAATAGTTTAGCTACAAAATTTGGGTCTGCTCGAGAAAGAATAATTTGACTACCATGTTCTTCATCGGTAATTTCCTTAAGCAGGAATGAAAGTCGTTGATTTAGGTTAAGTCGCTCGTTTGGAACTCGTTCGTCAGAAGGTAAAATGGCTTCAACTGACCGACCAATATCCACTCTAACGTTCGAGCCATCAAATCGCAAAACCATACCAGAAACCAAAGTTCCAATACGGTCTGTATATTCAACTATAACAGCACCTTTTTCAGCTTCTCTTATTTTTTGATGAATAACTTGTTTAGCTGTTTGGGCTGCAATTCGGCCAAACCCTGGAGGAGTAACATCTTTCCTCTGCGTTGGTTTGTCAGCAGCAAATTCAAATACTTTTGTTTCTCCAGTTATTGGATCAATAACTGCATCATATTCAAATTCTTCGGAAATCTCTTGACCGTAATCTTCTCGGTCTCTTTTGTAGGCTGCAACAATAGCTTGTTTAATTGTGCCAATAATAACTTCAGGATCCAGCCCTCGCTCGGTTGCGATTGCTTTCAAAGCTTGTGCAAATTCGGTTCTTGGTGTCTGTTGCATATTTCTCCTTCGTCGAAATAAAAAGGCGAGAATCCTCTCGCCCAACTCTCTTTCTTCTTGCTGTATTCTACCCCGTGGGTGTTTTGAAGTCAAACCAGTTAGTGAAACTTGGTTTATTCGTTGCCATTTGCAAGTCTTGCCCCTTTGGTACATCTGGTAAATTCATCTCTGAAGGCAGTTAATTCTTCATCACTCATGTTTTGTATATCTGTATCGGTTAAGCTGCCAAATCTGGTCAACCACTTTTTAAAGTCATCATATGCTCTAGCCGATATAGCCCACAAAAATTCCACAGATTCGCCATCACCAGCTGGAGAAACTACTAAATCAACAATAATGTTGTCACTTACAATAATCCCTTTTATAATCATGGGCAGAGAGTCTTCTGTTAAGACAACAGCCGTACCGTTGTGGTTTAAATATCCACCTTCAGGAAAAATAGCTACTATCTTTCTGTCTCTATTCATATCAGGTTTGGGGATCTCTTCCGTAAAATAATAGTGTTTCCAACAATCCCTGTGCTACCATTTCTTGTTTAGGAGTTAGCAAGTCTGTATTTTTCGCTATTGTCATTATCTTCTGTATTCTTTCTGTTCTCGTATCGGGAAATAATCTATATCTCTTCTGCCCATCTTCTGTCCGTATCACGACAGCTCCAGTTTCTAAATCTTGTTCATTTAAATTTATGTGTCCTCGCAAATTTTCAGATCCAGTTTCAACCAAATCTGAATCTGGACTTGGACCGCTGTAAAGATCAATTCCTGAAGGTATAGTAAGGAGTATTCTCTCAGCCATGCTGGGACTTATTATAGACCTTGTCTTCTTAATTCTTCAATAAGCTTTTTTTGATCTCTATTTAGTTTTGTTGGTACATCAACTGTTATTTTTATATATTGATCTCCCTTTGCTGACCCTCTTGGACTTTGCACCCCTTTGCCTTTTAATCTCATCATACTTGCCGATTCAGTTCCTGACTTTATTTTTAACTTTACCGGCTTGTCTACTGTCGGTACTTCAATTTCCCCACCTAAAACTGCAACTGAGAAGGGAATAGCGACATTTACATAGATATCTAGTCCATCGCGCTCAAAAATATTACTTGGTTTTACATTAATAGACAAAATAAAATCTCCAAAATTAATACGTGAGCCTTCATCCACCCCTGCTGGAATTTTTATCTTTCGTTTTTTTCCTTCAACCACGGCTTCTTTAGTTACCCCCTTTACAGCTTCCATGAAATCAATGGCTATAGAATACCTAGGCACTCTTTGCTGCCTGAATGGACTTGCTCCACCAAAGAACTGTTCAAAGATTTCAAATGGATCTCCAAAATCAAACGGCACCCCTTCCCCATTACCAGAATATGAATAACTAAATCCTCCTTGGCCAAATGGATTAAAACCTTGTCCTTGAGCGCCTCGCCCTCCAGCAAAACCACCACCAGGAGAAAATGCAGCATGACCATATTGATCATATGCAGAGCGTTTCGAGGAATCAGAAAGAATTTGGTAGGCTTCGTTTATTTCTTTAAAGCGTTTTTCAGCAGCTTGCTTTTGGTCTTTGTGACGGTCAGGATGCCACTCTAAAGCCTGCTTTCTGTAAGCTTTCTTGAGTTCCTCAGAAGTTGCACTTTTGGTGACCCCTAAAATATCGTAAAAATCTGGTTTTGCTGCTGCCACGGATATATATTACCATTAGCACTCAAATTCTTTCAATGCTAACAGTAACTAGAATTTTATTTGTTTCCAACCTTTTGGCGATACAATTAAATGATCCAGCAGATTTATGCCCAATATTTTTCCAGCCAAATCTACTCTTTTTGTAAAAACAATGTCTGTCTTTGAAGGCTCAAGTATCCCCGAAGGGTGATTGTGTACAAGAATGATGTCTGTAATTGGTAATTCTTTTATATATGAATAAATCTCCCTTGGAAGTGCATTTGCACCATTTACAGATCCAACCGCAATAATTTCCTTTTTTAAAATTTCACCTCTGGCATTCAAATAAAAACACAGTAAGGTTTCTTTTCCACTATTAATAATTTCTTGAGATTGGGCATATATCTGTTCAGGTGTTGTAATACTTGTTGGTTGGTCATCCTTTAGTCGCTTACTCAATTCTAAACTGGCTAAAATTTGAGCTATTTTACTTTTGCCAAGGCCAATTTTTTCCAAATCCTTCTTACTTAACTCTTGGTGGTGTTTTAATATTTTTGTAATTTTTTTGGCCAGAATCGATACAGACTCAGACTTTGTACCAGTAACCAAAATTGCAGCTATTAGTTCTTGAGTAGTCAATGCATCAGGACCATATTTTAGAAGCTTCTCCCTTGGGCGCAAGGAAATTGGAAGAGATTTAATTTTCCTCATCTATCCATATATTCTATCTCTTTTGAAATTTTCTCAATAGCTGCATTTAAGCCCCATTCAAAAAGCTTATATGTTTTAACTTCTCCAGATATATTTTCCATATCAATATTTTTACAATTTGTAACTATAAAAAGTTTTGTCTTGAGCCATTTCTTCCTCCCCTGCCTTATCTTTAAAAATAGTCGAATCTCATAATTTCTGGTTGAGTGCCAAACTACGGCGTCAAACTTCTCTACTATTAATAGAACCACTGCCGTGGCTAAACTATCCACGGCAACAATTTCAACTTGCTTTTGGGATAAATTTTCGTGATATAATTGGCGAAGATTTTTAGAGGGAACAATAAGTAAAATCTTTTTCATTTTTGTATATATTTGTAATATATAAGATTCTACTTATGATAGATACAAGTGTCAATATGCTTAAATTAGGTAAAAAAATTCAACAGGCCAGAAAAAGAAGTAGAATTACGCAAGAGGAACTTGCTAAAGCAGTTGGTATAAGTGACAAATCAGTTTCTGCATATGAAGCCAATCGCATTAGTCCCTCACTTAAAGTTCTGGAAAAGATTGCAGAAAAAACACAGAGTCCATTAAGTTACTTTTTTGAAGAAAATGTAGAAGGCGATATTTTAGCTAAATTAAAACAACTTGAAAAAGAATTTGATGAAATTAAAAACCTTCTAAAAAAGTAAGTAATATGTGGAGTCGGTAGGATTTGCACCCACATCTTTTTGAAATATTAATATTTCAAAATATTCTAACTAACTTGTAACTACAACCCCATTTGTTTGATTTAAATCTTCCAAAGAATCGTTGTTGATTTCGCTTTCAAGTCTTTTTGGGAAAACAATTGGCAAAGGATCGGTTTGATATTCCATTCCTGAATAAACTTCTGCCCGCTCAAGCATTGTAGCGGTATATAGACAAATTGCATTTTTGAAATTTTGTTTCAAATAATCCCCAACCATGGCCTCACTACTAGCAATAATTTTTGACCTGTCGATTACCTTTTGTTTACTCCAACCAAAATGTTTATAGAATTCAAAACCACGATTAACAATTTTTTCAAAGGTTTTTTGGGGAATTGGTAATGGGTTTAGTGCTAAACCTGAAAAACCAATCGTTCTAAAAAGTTTTTTATCCAGTAAACTCAATCTTTTAAAGCATATTTGTTTTGGTAGCAGATTTTGCAAATTTAAAATATTTATCTCTAAATCTGCCAAATCAGCCGTATTCATTATTTTTTCTGGCTGCTCAAGAGCTAAATCGAAAAATATGGCCAGTGGACTAGTACAATAAAAGCCAAGTTGTTTAGTTTTCTTATAAACAAATAAAAGATTGGCAACCCCACTTTTAGTTGTCAGGCCAACATCATCAGTTCTAAATCCAGATATATTTTCTCCCTTTTTATATGATGGGCAGAAAAGAGAGTAAAACAAAAGAGGATTATCTTTGGAGTTATCAGCCAATATTTTTGCAATCTTTTGGGTTACAGCTTTATTTCTCCAACCTTCAATTTCAGCAGTTTGTAAAAACTTAAACCACATTAAAACTTTCTCAATTATTTGGTACTCATATTCAGAAACTGCATCTGTAACAATCATTAAATCCTCAAAGTTGTGTTTTGGAAGAATTTCACCTTCTACTGCCTGATTGATTATTTCTACTTTTAATTGGTTGTTCATTTGTCAAAATCAGCAAAACTCATATTTGTCTGAAATGGTAAACCTGCCTTCTTTCTCCAATTTGTAAACAAAGTGTCGCAAGGGTCTATTAAGCTTTGTCGTGTGTTAAAACCTAAAGTCTTAGCTGTCATATTAATCTTTTTTCTCTCCCCCTCTATTTCAACAAACACAGCAAAAGGAAATTCATCGATAGTTACTTTTACGCCACCTGCGATAAGCGTTTGTCGATAACGTTCATAACTTGTAGTTGGCGAGTAACCCATTGCCTTCAAAATCTTTTCTAAGTCCTTTCCCTGGTGTGTTTCAATCTGATGTTCAATCTCCTTTTTGGGGCCATTTTTAACAGCTTTTGGTTTTTTATAAGAAAATTCATAGTGTATTTCTTTAGTTTTTTTAATTGTTCTTAAACGAATGCGGCCATTTGTTTTAAACATTGCCAGTTCCAAGTTATCATACATAACAGTCTTTTCGTAAAAACGACCTTTATTCTCAAATCCCATCTTTGCCAAAGAAGCGATTAGGGTTGATATTTCATTTCTCTTTATTTCAAATTTAAACTCTAATTCAATCATTATTATGATCCTCCATTTCTGAAACTAGCCAATCTCAAAAACTCATTTCTAGTGCGTTCCTCATCTTTAAATACACCTCGAACAGCAGAAGTAGTATTCACGGTGTGCGACTTAACACTTCTAATTAACATACACATGTGGATGCCTTTAACAACAGCCATCAAGCCTTTTGGTTTCAAAGTCTTATCAAATACTTCAACCATTTCTTGAGTAAAATCCTCTTGAGAAACTGGTTTTGCTGCCAAAAGTTCAATTACTTTAATACTTTTTGAAAATCCTAAAGTTTTTTCAGACGGGATATAACCAAATAAGACATCGTAAGTAACTGGGAGCATGTGATGAGAACAAAGTGAATAAACCCGTATTGGTTCTTGGATAATCATTCCTTTGTAATTGGTAGGAAAAACTCTGGCTAAATTTTCTGTTATCTCTTGCTGTGCTTCTTCGTATAATCCCCTACATAAATTGATATAGGTTGAGGCAAAACGGCGTGGTGTATCTTTAAAATTTTCATTTTTCAAATCTAAACCCAAATCAAAAATAAATTTATCTACAGCTTCAGTTAACACTTCTGCTTTGGGTTGTTTCATTCTTCATCCTCCATAGATAATAATATATTTTAAATATACTCTATTGTCAATAGTAGTTTTATATATTAAAAAGTTAATTTATTAGAAGAATAGGAGTTAAGCAATCAGTTATTATTCTACTACTTCGCCTTCTTCAACATCATCCTTGTCTTGTTTTTTATCTTCATCTTTTCCCTCTTCTTTATTTTCCTCTGTTGGTGTTCCTTGGGTTGTTTGAGCACCTCCATACATAGCTTGACCAACTTCACTTAAAGTGTCTGAAAGATC
This sequence comes from Patescibacteria group bacterium, assembly GCA_038062745.1. GTDB lineage: Bacteria > Patescibacteriota > Microgenomatia > UBA8517 > UBA8517 > JBBTWO01. Next base: position 21,585 of record JBBTWO010000012.1, read on the forward strand.
TTTTGTTTTTTGTTCTAGTTCTTCTTGAGTTCCAGTGTCTAATATATCTTTCAAATCTTTTACTTTGGCTTCAACTTTTTCTTTTATTTCAGCAGGCGCCTTATCTCCTGCATCTTTCAAAGCTTTTTCAGTTGTTGCAATCATTTGGTCTGCTCTATTTCGACTTTCTATCTTTTTAGCTTTTTGCTCATCTTCAGCTTTATACTTTTCAGCTTCTTCTTGGGCTTTTTTAACTTCTTCATCAGAGAGTCCAACTGCCCCGGTAATTTTAATATTGGTTTCTTTGTTGGTTGCTTTATCTTTTGCAGTAACGGTTAAGATGCCATTACTGTCTAAGTCAAATGTTACTTCAACTTGTGGAACTCCTCGTGGTGATGGGGGAATACCATCCAAGACAAACTTCCCCAAAGATTTATTATCTGCAGCAAGCGGTCGCTCTCCTTGAGTAACATGAATCTCAACTTGGGTCTGATTGTCTGCAGCTGTACTAAACACTTCAGTTTTAGCAGTTGGTACAGTGGTGTTTCTTGGAATCATAGGGGTTGCTACAGAACCCATGGTTTCAATAGCCAGTGTTAACGGAGTAACATCCAACAGCACTACATCTTTCACTTCTCCACCCAAAACGCCTGCTTGAATAGCAGCTCCAACAGCAACCACTTCATCCGGGTTAACAGATTTATTTGGTTCCTTGCCAAAGAATTTCTTTACTTCTTGAGCAACCGACGGAACGCGTGTCATACCACCAACCATAATTACTTCATTAATGTCAGAAGGAGATAGTTTTGCATCTTTGAGGGCATCTGCCACTGGCTTCATAGTTTTTTCAATCAAGTCAGCAACCAAACCTTCAAACTTGGCACGAGTAAGTTTCATTGTCAAGTGAAGTGGTTGACCATCTTTCTGAGTAATGTATGGCTGGTTAATTTCAATCTCTGTCGCAGCGGATAACTCAATCTTGGCTTTCTCTGCAGCATCCCTAACTCTTTGTAAAGCTTGTTTGTCTTGTTTTAAATCAAGTGAATTTTCTTTTTTGAACTCTTCAACAATATAATCGACTATTCGCTCATCAAAATCGTCTCCCCCAAGGTGGGTATCTCCGTTTGTGGCTTTTACTTCAAATACTCCATCTCCAATCTCGAGAATGGAGATATCAAACGTTCCACCGCCCAAGTCATAGACGGCAATTTTTTCGTTATTCTTTTTATCCAAGCCATAGGCAAGTGCTGCAGCAGTTGGTTCATTGATAATTCGCTCAACTTTAAGACCTGCAATTTCTCCAGCCTGCTTAGTGGCTTGTCTTTGAGCATCATCAAAATAGGCAGGTACTGTTATGACTGCCGCCTCAACTGATTCTCCCAAATATGTTTCTGCATCTTTTTTAAGTTTTGATAGAACTTTGGCTGAAATTTCTTGTGGAGTGTAAGTTTTGCCTTCTATTTCAACAACAGCCATACCGTCTTTTCCAGATTTGATTTCATACGGAACCATATCTTTTGTTCTTTTAACTTCCGAGTCATCAATCCTTCTCCCCATGAGTCTTTTAACTGAAGCTATGGTATTTTTGGAATTCAAAACTGCTTGGCGCTTGGCAACATCACCCACCAAGTTTTTAACAGGTTCTACAACTGATGGAGTAATGTTTCTGCCAGTATCAGCCGCGGGAATAACTTTAGGCTTTCCACCTTCCATTACCGCTACTACTGAATTTGTTGTTCCAAGATCAATTCCTACTGTTTTTGCCATATGTGTATTTTATAACAATTTTTTAATTTGTTAAACTTACCTTTCCTTTCTTGTGCGTTAGTCCCAAATAAACTTTTACTTTTGCGTGTCTGACTACCAATCCTTCCTTAAATTTCCAACCAGTCAAAACTACTTCTGCAATTTTCCCTTCTATTCCCCCTTCTAGTGCTTCTACTACCTCTTCCAAATTCTCATCAAATTTATCCCCGATTTTCGGAATTATTTCCTCCAGTCCCTCTTCCTGCAGTATCCGCTTGAATTCTCCAGTTGAAATTGCCAATCCGGCATCTGCAAGATGTTTTTGGGCGTCTTCAAGCATATCCAAAATTGGTAACAATTTAATAACTATTCGCAAAGAAGAAATCTGAGAAAGATTCTGTCTTTCAACTAGTGTTCTTTTGTTTAAATTGTCATAGTCAGCTAAAGCACGGGCAAGTTGGTTTTTTAAATTATTAACTTCTTCTTCTCTTTTATTAATTTTATTGTCTTTTTTCATAATTTATGCAATTAATTCTTCCATCATCTCATGAAATCTTCTCAAAACTGGAATTACTCTGGGAAACTGCTGTCTAACAGGTCCAACAACACCCATAGCCCCTTTTCGGTCCCCAATCTTAAACTGGGTTGCGACAACAGAAATTGGTGAGAGATTTCTCCACCCCAGATCTTCTCCAAAGATTACTTCAATGGTATTGACCCCAGTCATTTTTTCAAAAAATAATTCTGTTAGCCTTGAAGTTTGATCAATTAAGGAAAATACATTCATACAGTTGCTCATGTCATCACAAAACTCTGGATTGTCAAAAATATTAGCCAATCCTGCAGTCCAAACCCTGCCATCATCAGTGGTGGTAATTGCTATATTTCTGGTTCTTGAAGCCAAAGCCTTCGTAGCTTCTTCTAATAAAAGATTCAAATTGTTACGTACATCCCAAACTTCTTCTTTGGCTTTAACCTCGTCGGCCAAACTCATTTGTTTTTCCTCCATAAGCTGGCTTATGTAAAACTTCATTGCTACAGAAGTGGGAATTCTTCCGGCTGAAGTATGAGGCTGTTTAAGATAGCCCATGGTTGTCAAGTTGGCCATCTCATTTCTTATTGTAGCTGGAGAAATTCCCAGAGTATATTTTTTTTCAAGTGAAGCAGAGCCCACGGGTTCAGCAGTCTCTAAATATTCATCAATAATCGATTTTAAGATCTGTGTTTGTCTGGCAGTTAAAGCCTGATTCATACCTGTGGTATTTATATCACCTGGCACTTAAACGTGTCAAGTGCTAATAAGCAGCACTTTAAGAATTACCATCAGTGGTGGTAGGTGGAGCAGAAATTACTTCTTTTTCGTCCTGTGGAGCAACAAGATTAAATCTATTTATAAACTTTGCAAAGACATACAGCTCATCAGATTTCAAAAGCACCGACAAAGCAAGGTAAATTATAATTCCCAAAACAGAAACAAAAACAGTTAGGATCACTAAATTAAAAGTATATCTAGTATCCAGAACAAAATTCCTGAAGATCAGACCATTTTGAATATCAACATTTGATAGAAATGACAATTTCTTTACCCAAACCGATTCATCAAAGATCTTCAACACCAAAAACATCACCACCCCGGAAACTGCGGCTGAAAAAATGTTTTTTAAAGTAGACCTCAGACCTAAAAATATTTTGTCGCCTGTTTTTTTGAGTAGCAAAACATAAAGGGCTGAAACCTGTATTATGCAGGCGATGGTATTGGCCAAAGCTATTGACCAAATTGGCAGCTTTAATACCAAAAGGAAAATAAGCTGCAAAATTATTGTTAAAACAACATCTATTATTGAGATTACCACTGGCGTTTTTGTATCGTGTTTGGCATAAAAAGATCTGGAAAGCAGAGGGATAGCAGCTTGGAATGGAATACCTAAAGCAAAAGCAGACAGTGTCAGGCTGGTTTGAATTGTTGCCTCCCAATCAAACTGCTGGGAAATTCCATACACCATACGCACTATTGGAATACGCAAAACTGAAATGAAGATTCCAACGGGGATAACAATAAACATTAACTGATTAAAAATAGAAATAAAGGTTCGCTTAAAGTTCTCATTGTCGTCGTTAAATCGAGCCAAGGTTGGTAGAGCAGCCTTACCCAGTGCCACACCAAACAGAGAAATCGGCACAGCTTGAAGGGAATAAGCCAAACTCAAATACGTATATGAAGCCGTAGTAACAAGCGATGACAGCATTAATTCGTTGGTTTTGAGGATTTGCATAAAGGAAAGCTCTACAATTCTTGGTGCCGCCAACTTGCCAATCTTTTTAACTTCAGGTGTTAAGGAAATATCTTTTTTAAACCTGAATCCTAGCTTTGTTGCAAATGGTAGCTGAATACATAAGTGTAAAAAGGCTCCAATAACCACCCCAATTACTGGAGCATACAAACCAAAGTAGCGGGTAAAGATTACCGTCCCTAAAATAATCCCAAGGTTGTACATAACCGGTGCCAGGGCGGGGATAAGAAATCTCTTTAATGACTCCAAGACACCAGTTAGAACATAGCTAACGATAAAAATTCCCTGAGAAATAAACAAGATTCTGGCCAAGCTGGCTACTTGATGGGTTTCAGCATCGCTAAACCCTGGAGCTGCAAATTTATAAAAAAAGTCTGCATAAAAACCAAAAATAACAGCAAAGAAACCAAAGAAAATAAGACCTATATTAATAACCTTTGCCGCTACATCCCAAGCTTCTTTTTCTCCTTTTTTCAAAGTTGCCGTAAATACTGGAATGAAAGCTGCTGAGAAAGCCCCAAAAGCAAAAACTTCAAATACTAAATCAGGTAGTCGAAAAGCGGCCAGGAAGATAGCGTATTTTGCTGGTGAGAAAAAATGCAACAGGATTATTTGCCTGACCACACCCAATACCTGGGAAACAACAAGCATCAACATAATTACTGATGCTGCGGAAAGAATTGATTCCTGGCTTCCAAATATAAGTCTTTTTCCGCGATCTAAAATTTTATCCATAGTTTATTGAAATTACTTGCTGTTTGAATTATACTTCCCCTATGCCTGTTACGAAAACAGCCAAAAGAGCCTTAAGAGGTTCCCAAAGAAAAGCACAAGTCAATAAAATGACTTTTTCCAAGTTGGAAATTGCTACTCGTGTTGCCAAAAAAAGCAAGACTGTTAAGAAAATTGCACTTGCTGTAAGCTTGGCAGACCGCGCAGCCAAGAAAAAGCTTATCCACAAAAACAAGGCCTCAAGAATTAAAAGTGCTTTGTCAAAACTTCTTAAAAAGACGAAGTGATTTTTCATATGGTATATTGAGCTAGTTGCCCATGCCTGCCAAAAAAAGAAAATCTGATTTAATTAATCTGCTTCCCCAAGAAGAATTTGCCAGCTCAATTATGGGCAGAATCTTGGCCTGGCTACTTACCACTTTCAGAACTATTGTTATTATTTCAGAAATGATTGTTATGGCAGCTTTCCTGTCCCGCTTCTGGCTCGATGCTAAAAACAACGATTTATCAGATAGCATTACTCAAAGAAAAGCAGTTGTAGGTTCATATGAAACCTTGGAGAAAAACTTCCGGGCTGCCCAAAAAAAGCTGTCTATTTTTGCTCTTGTCGCCGACCCCATACCAAACCAACACACAATTATTGAAACCGCCGGCTCAATCCTACCCTCAGATATGACTATGACATCGATTACCTTTACTAATAAGGAAGTATCTTTAAAGGGTACCAGCGGCAGTGAAAAATCAATTGCCAATTACACAGCCAGTTTGAAAAATACCAGCTTGTTTTCTGATTTATCAATAAACCAGATAACTTACGATACTGAAAAATCATCATTGATTTTTGATATCAAAGCAACAGCTACGGGGGGGCAAAATGGCATATAACACCGGCGGGCAAATTGGTAAGTATAAAAGATATTTTTCAAATATCAGGGTTTTTTATGAACAACGCCAAGACATTAAGATGTTTATGGAGATTCTGCTGTCTCTTCTTACCATCAGCATGTTTGCTATATTTGCCATCCGGCCAACTCTACTAACAATTGGTCAACTATTAACAGATATTCAAAACAAAGAAGATACTGTGGCTAAATTAAACATTAAAATCCAAAATTTAAAAACAGCTCAGGAGGTTTATGATAACTCAGCTGACGTTCTCTCAATTCTTGATACTGCAATCCCCGCCAGTACGTCAATTGATTCAGCAGTCAGACAACTTGAAGGTATAACTCAAAAAAATAATGTCACCATTAGTAGTATTAGTATTGGTGAGTCACCTATAAAAGGTGATGGTAAAGTTTCTAAATCCGAAAAAGAAGTTGCCGTCCTGCCAACAAATAGTGAGGGGTTAACCATGAATTTCAATGTTTCAGGCGACTATCTATCCTTAATGACCTTTTTACAAGATCTGCAAAACATGCGCAGACCAATGTTTATAGATCAAGTAGTTATTAACAATCCAGATGCAGAAGATGGGAAAATAATCATGTCAGTTATCGCCCGGAATATATATGAAAAATAGAATTAAAGCACCAACAACAGTAACAATCGCAGTATTAACGGCAATTACCGTTATTTTCTGGGTTGGTTTTGAGGTATTCAGACTTGCAACTAAGAAACCTGAAGTAGTTGTGCCTGCTGAAATTATTGCCCCAATGTCCCCAACACTTGATGCAGAGGCTTTAGTAAAATTACAAAAAAGGGTATATTTAAATGAGGAGGAAATTGGTAATATTAATATAACTGTTCAACAGCAACCGACACCGGAACCAATTGATGAGTCAACCATTTCTGCTCAACCATCGACAGAAAATGATCAAGAATCAACTAGTTCTGGAGAATTAACGAACCCATGAAGAAAAATATAAAACTGCCAACAATAGTAGGAATAGTCGTTCTTATTTTGGGTCTTGGCGCCGGAATATTCTTACTTCAATTTAAAAATATTTTCAATTTAAAAGCATCGCCTGATCAGGATCCAAAGCAAGTAAAGATTACCAATATTTCCGACAAATCATTCTCAGTTTCTTGGATAACTGATAAGGCCACTGTTGGCTTTGTTTCTTTTGGTGAAAGTGCCACCACTCTCAATCAAACAGCCCCCGACACTGATGATTCTGCAAAAAATGTTCACACTATTACAGTTGTCGGACTAACCCCCAACAAAAATTATTTCTTTAAAATAAGTTCCGATGGAACACTTAAGGACAATAATGGAATTGCCTGGAATGCTCAAACTGGACCCACCCTTTCTGTCTCTACAAACGCTCAAATAGTTTCAGGGAATGTCGTTACATCCACTGGCCAACCGGCAACTCAAGCTTTAATTTATTTGACAACCAGTGGTTCAAGTACAGTTTCTGCCAAAGTATCAGCAAATGGTAGTTGGGTGATTCCACTTTCCAAACTTAGAACTTCAGATTTACAAGGCTATCCAGTATTAACCAACAAAACATTGGTCGAAATCTTAATTCAAACAGGAACTGGCAGCATTGCAACAGCTCAAATTTATTTAGAAGCAACAAATCCAGTGCCCACTATGTCTATTGGCCAAAACTATGACTTTAGAAACCAAACACCAAACAATATTTCAGGCACCAATCCGGAGGCTAATTTAACTCTTCCAGAGGATGAAACACCTCTGTCAGGACTGAATATTGCAACAGGTTCCCCAACCCCCGTAACGGGATCAACGGTAACAATTGAAAACGTAACTCAAGGAGAAATAGTTAACACCACCCAGCCAGAATTTTTTGGTGAAGGACCAAAAGGAACCAAAATAACAATTGAAATCCATTCGACACAAGCTATAAGTGGTACTACCACTGTTGATTCATCGGGAAACTGGAATTGGGAACCTCCAAAAGATTTGGAACCAGGAAGTCATACTATTACCCTTAAATGGACCGATGCTTCAGGGATATTAAGAACACTAACTAGAAGTTTTGTGGTTGAAGCCGCAGAAGGGCCGGCGTTCGTTGCCACTCCTTCTGGCTCTCCAAAAGCAAGTCCGTCGGCAACTCCACGAGTAACTAGACCGGCAACCGATTCTGGAACACCGGTAGCCGGAGTGGCAACACCAACACTGGTTATGCTTTCACTTGCTGTTAGCTTTATTGCAATTTCAGTTTTTGTTACCAAAAAATCATTTGAAACTTGACTAAATCAGAAATAATAAATAACATGGTTTAGGCCTTGATGGCTTTGTTGTTGTACAAAAGTAAACTAAATGAATGACGCTGCCCAAAATCAGAATAACTTAAATACAAATAACCCAATAAATCCGGAACCTATTAGTCCGGTTGTTCCGTCATCGCCAGACCCATTTATTTCAGCGTCATCTGCAGGGAGCGACGTTCCTCCTCCTCCACCTCCAGTTATAAATGGCGATCTGACTTCTTCTGGTCCAAACGCAACAGATGTGGTTGAGCCATCATTTATTCCAACGTATCCAAAACAAGGAAGTGGAAATGGAAGATTAATTGGTGCTTTCATGGGTTTGCTTGTTTTAGTAGTAGCAGGAGTAGTTGGAGTTGGAATAATTACTAATCCAAAACCAACAGAAAAATCAAAGGCGTCGGCTGCCGCTGTTATGTGTCCTCCAGGAGGATGCGACCCTAATAATTATTGTTGGGTAGCAACCACAACAAACGAATGTCTAAATATAGACGGCAGTGGACAAACAGAAGGCTCAACTGAGTCCTTCGCAGGAAACACTAATTGGGATGGTGTGGTTTGTTATACCTGCACAGACACTTCAGCAGAACCAGGTGTCCAACACTGTACAACTGGAACACTTACTGGTGGTAATTCTGCTTTGTGTGGTGGAGGAACGACTCCAACCAGCCCTCCTGGTGGCGAAATTACCGAGTGGTGTGATGACGTTAAAGCTTTTGATTCTGCTGGTAATCAATTGGGCAACAATGCTCTAAGCAGTCTTGTTGCTGGCGATGTAGTTACTTTTGGTATCAAAGGCCAACCAACCGGCAGAGATTACAACCGGGGTAGGTTTACAATTAACGGCGGAGAGCGTGAGACTTCGTATGACAGGGAGGCAGGTATTGGTTTCGCTCTTGATTATACAATTCCAGAAGGAATTACATCATTTAACATTAAGGGGGCAGTACATCATCAGGCTAAAGACAGGTGGATCAATAAACAAAAAGATGGTAGTGATTGTAAGTTGGGTTTTAATCTATCAACAACTATTGAACCAACACCTACAGATACGGCAGCAACGCCAACACCTACAGCAACCCCCACTCTTCCACCAGAGATTGCTCAATGCCGAGCAATAACCATATATGACACTGAATGGAACATTTTGACTGCAGCCGACCTAGCCACTCTTAAAGCCGGTGACGTAATCAGAGTTTCAGTTTCAGGAAACCCAGATGCAGCTTTTGATCAAGCAAGATTTATCATTAACGGAACAACTAGAGATGCAGTCACACAAAAGAAACCAAATACACAAGAATTTTATGATGAATATACGATTCCAACCGATGCAACAACATTCAGTGTCAGTGCTCAGTTACATCATGTAACATTAGATATCTGGATATAAACTTATGCAAACTTACTTAAGAAAAAACTTACTAACAATTATAATTTTGACAGTAACCGTAATTTTAACCGGTCTGGCTGTGTTTACCGCCATTAGACTATATCAATTGCGTGATCAATCAGTTGCTCCTAATGTGCCAAGTTCTAAACCTGCTGCTCAAGAAGCATCTGGAGCACCAACATATACAAGAAGCCAAACAGTAGTGTTACCAAAATTCACAACTGACCAATGTCCTTGGAATCAAGCAGATAACTTGAGCAGAAATGAGGGCGACGCGCGAGCAAGAATAGCAAAGACAAGTAATTTTGATTTACTAAACTGTGAACTAACCGGCGGGTCAGTCAATTCTCTAGTTGCTCCTCAAACATATCTTTATGATGACACTTTACTTGTCACGCTTGATAATAAAGTTTTGGCTGGGACAAATACAATTGTTTCCCCCCTTGGTGGAATAGGGTCTGTGTTTGATTGGGCAAAAGTAAAAAACACTGATCAAAATAGCCAAATTGCTGGAACAAAAATTATTTGTATTGGTAACACGTGTGAAGCTCCATATACTTTGAATCATTCAAATGGATCAAAAACTCCACTTGTTAACATTAGTCTTTCCAAACAAAATTTGGCCACTCTTTTGAACACCGGTCTTACTGGTCACACTTTTGGGGCAGTAGTAATTGGAGATGGTGATCCAACAACTGATTGTAAATTACAAGAAGATTTAGTTTTGACTCTTAACTACACCTGTAATACCGAAATTATCGCTTGTCAGGAAGTAACTTTCAATATTGCTACCCCAACTGCCAGTCCAACAGCTACACCAGTCGCTTGTAATAATGCCTGTAGTGAAGATATCCAATGTGCAGGAGATAATGAATGTGTTAGTGGAATGTGTAGAAATACTCAGTGCGATACTGAAACAGACTGCGTATGTAACGGTTCTACTCCTACACCAACACCTACCGCAACACCCACTGCCACCCCAACTGCCAGTCCAGTAAGTTGTAATAACACCTGCTCCACCAATACTGACTGTTCAAGTGGACTTGTGTGTAACGCTGGTTCTTGCCGAAATCAAAGTTGTACCAATGAGACTGACTGTACTTGTGCGATAGCCTCTCCAACTCCAACTGGGTCTGCAACAGCTGCTCCAGAGTTGCCAAATGCAGGTATCTCAGCCCCAACTTTAATTGGAGGCGCTGCAGGAATACTACTTCTGCTTGGAGCATTATTGCTAGCACTATAAAGTTATCTCCATTTATCAATCCAGTAATAGGAGTTATCCAACCACACAGGAATTTGTATTCCTGCCCAGTGAGGGAAAAAGTAGATAAACACAATTAAACACACTACTGAATATGCCCAAATATTCTTTGGATATTTTCTTAATACAAAACCTGTTGCCATACTTAAAAATGGAATAGCAGGCAAATAGTGATACAAAAACATAATTCTGGGACTAAGCGCCCAAGGAAGAAATAAAACCAAGTAACAAAAAACAACAAAGCCTAACTTTTTGCTTTTTGTTACTATTGCCCAATAGCCAGTCACAAACACACTGACAAGTCCTACCCAAAAAACAATTGGGTTGCCCATAGCATAAATGTTAGCAACCGTGTCGCCCACTTTTCCCGAGGTATACAGCCAAATAGGTCGAATTAAAAGTGGCCAACTAAGGGGATTGGAACTGTATGCATGAGTGGCTTTAAGGTTAGTATGATACCACCACATCTGTTGTTGTACTCCAAACGCTCCTGAGCAGCCCGCAGATACATCTTTAAAAGTACATCTAACAAATGTATCAACATTGAAAAACTGATCAAATGTATGGCCACTAGTAAAAAATGGAATATATGCCGCCAAATAAATAATCACTGGTAGAACAATGTATCCCACATAGCTTAACTTTAGTTTTTTCTTAAAAACAAAATGAGCTACAAACAAAATTGGTAACACCCACAAAGTTGTCCATTTGGAAGCAGCTGCCAATCCCAAAAGAACAGCTGACAACAGATTTTTGTCTGCAAGAAATAAATAAATTGTTAGTAAAGCAAACAAAATAAAATAACTGTCATTCATACCAATCCTACTCATCACCAGCATTAAGCCATCCAGTGACAGCACAAAGGCAGACAGCAAGGCGGCGACTTCATCGTTAAAGATTTTTTTACCCAGCAAGTAAACAACAAATATTGCCAGTGTTCCAGCTATTGCTTCGGGCAATCTCCAAGCAAAAGAATTTTCGCCAAAAACAGCCATCGACCCCCACATCGCAAGTTTGGCAAGTGGCGGGTGAGTCCATTCGTAAGCAAATCCTTCAGGTGGAGTGTTCCACCACTCCCAAGCTTTAACATCTCCATGCAGCATCGTTCTGGCTGTGAACGCATGGTATACCTCATCAAAATATTCTTTTTGAGGTGAGTTTAAAAATAACAATCTTGTGGTGAAAGCAAAAACTAAAATTGCAATGAGAATTAATTTTGAATTCTTTTTTGAAAGATTTAGTTTTGGCAATTGAAGATCTACTTCTTTAAAGCTTTTGTCTTTTATAATTTTGTCAAAAAAGCCAAAGATCTTTTTTGGCAGTGGAAAAATAACTAAAGACAAAAAAACCACACTCAAAAATGAAAACAGCGTTAAAATTTCAGCAGGAAAAATAGAATCAAAGTTTTGGGTTATCCAGACAAAAGCGAAACGCAAGTTTGCCAAGTAGATTACCGATAAACCAATATAAGGAATAATCAAAGAAGGAATAAAGGCAACCGATACGGCCAAAGGTGCCAGAGCTGGCATTAAGTGACGCTCGTGCATCCGGGTTAAAAATACAAAACTTGAAAGAAGAAGAATTGCCAAAAGGCGATAAACAAAACCTTGTTCATCTTTTTTCTTAACTATCAAAATTAACACGGGCAAAACACTCACCCAAACAGCCAGCAATATTCCAATGAGTTGCAAAGATACTACACCTGCATTGTCTGGTCGCCAAAAACCAACTACTCCCCAAAAGTTAAAGGCATTAATGCTTGTATATGGATACTGATTTGCCGTGGCTGCTAGTCTTTCCAAAATAAAACTTAAAATATTTCTTCCGGCAGCAAAAGGAAGAAACCCCGAGACAAATGTTCCTGCCGCAACTAATATGTAGGTAGTTATTTTCCACGCTTTCCATTTATTTTTAAGCATGATAAACAAAATCACGATGGCAACAAATCCAGCCTGTGGTTTAACCAGTGCACCCAAGGCCAAGAATATTGCTGACAAAAGCCAATTTGTACTTGTAAAGTAAATTGCCATTACAGAAAACAAGGCTGTCAAAGAATCAACTTGCCCCCATAAAGACGAATTAGCAAAAATGGCTGGGTTAAAAGTGTATAAACTCGAGACGACAATTGCCCACTTACTTCCCTTTTTCTGTTTAACAATTTTAAAAATGAAAAAGCCGGTCAAGATATCGGCCAAGACGGCTGGAAGTTTATATAGCACTATTGGGTCGATGGGAATAAGATGTTTAATTTTTGCCAACACCCACAAAACATATAAATAGCCTGGTAAATAGTCACTCCAAGCATCATAAAAATTACCAAAACCAATGTTCACTAATCTATCACTCCAAGCAATGAATGTGTTTTGATCCAAAAATAGGGTTCCAAAACTTGCCAATAAAAGTCTTAGGGCAAGACCTAAAAGTAGAAGTGAGACGATGTCTTTGTACTTAGTCAAGAATTTCATATATTTTTATAGTACCCGAATTATATACTTTTTTGAGATTTTGGTTTGTATCAAAAAAGGCTTGGGCAGCTGGATATGTAGTCTTCTCATCTGACCCCAAGAAAATGTACTTTGCCTGGTATTTTTTTACAGCCGGTGTAAAGTCACCAGTTTTATATACATACTCGACATCATCCCTTCTAGAAAACACATTATCGTCTCCAACATTAAATCCATGTGAGTGTGGCCAGGTAATATATGAAATTATTCTCAATCTTCCACCAATATCAGCCGCAGGACTGTGAACTTTCGGCAATTCAATAAAAACTGACTTTTGGAGAGTGTTTTCCCTTATCCAAATACCGACCTGATAATCTGCTTGTGAATAACCCGCACTTTTATTTAAGTAGCTCCAAGTTAAATTTAAAAATGAAGTAAAAGTAGAAACAATTAATAAAACAGTCACCATGATTGGTAATAATTTTTTAGGAAATGTCGAGACAAAAACAACAAATAAAATGGCTACAAAAACGATCATGTAATAAAAAAATTTAAACATATCTGAAGCATAAATTGTGAAGGTCATAAGAAGTGGAATCGTAAATAAGGTAGCCATTATGATGTAAATAACTATTAAATTGATATTTTTAAATACCTTTTTTGAAATGACTGATATAGTGGCCAACACAAAGGTTGGTCCAAAATTTAAGAAAGTAAATTGCATGTACCAAAGTGCTGAATGTTCTTGCCATCTTCCCCATTTGAATGATTCAGAAAACATGGCTATCAGATCTCTTTGACCAATTTGTGGGTTTGGGAAAATTAGAAAAAGACAGATCAAAAACGAAAAACATATGAAAATAAATTTAATAGTTTGCTTGAGTGTTGATTTCTTAGCTAAAAAATACACACCACTTGCAATTAGGATTGACACTATACATACCAAGAGACCAAATAATTGAAACTTGTACAAGGCGGCCATAACAATACTGATTACAATTGCATACTTTAAATTTTTTTCTTCGAAAAATTTAAAAAGGTATAGAATTACAGTTGCTATTGCTGGTAGCCCAAACATCATTGGCCTGTTTTGTAAAAAGTAATTAGACATTGGAACCATTTGAAAAATATCTTCATACCCATACCCTTGAGTAGTAAGAAGTGTTTTAATACTCATTCCATTACTCAAATCTTTTAGAAAATCCACAAAACCAAGATTCGAGAAAAATACAGTCAAGAAAGCTGCAACAATGGCAAGTCGTTTATTCTTTGTCAGGTGGAAACTTAAGTTATACATGGACAAAAAGAACACCATCGCAAAGAAAGGATTGATGTATACCAAAACTCGGGGGAAGAATTGACCAAAGAAAGTATTAATAATAGCTGAATGAAAATCTACAAAATAATAGTAAGAAAGTGGCACGCCGCTAAAGTATGGCGCCTGCGGAGGAAAGTTCCCTTGGGCAATTGATTCGATGATTGACATATGCATAGCAGTGTCTTGCCAATTGGGACCACTCATTACAAATTGACCATTGAGAGGTTTAAAGATCGCCGGATATAAAGCTACTAAAAAAATAAAGTAAACAAACAAAGAAAATACAATAACCCCTAATTCCTTTTTTAGATTGTGTAGACGCACTTTTCTAATCCAGACTACCCAAACAAGACAAATGGTTGTTAATATTAATCCTAAGATTAAAGATAATCGACTAAATCCAAATATGACTCCTAGAAAATAGGCGAGGAAACTGGAAACAATGATACTAACTAGTAAATATAATTGTATTTTTTGAATTCCAGGGAGCTTGTGATAAAAAGCTTCGACAAAAACAAAACCAGGCAAGAATAACGCATACCCAAAACCAATAATTAAAAATATATAATTGATAAACATGAAATTAATAACAAAAATAAAATTAATCGCGGTAGCAGGGTTTATACTCAGCTTTGCGATTTATCTTTTTACCTCTGCAGGTAATACTCCTTATGATTATTTTACCCGACTTTCAGACTCTTTTGTTCAAGGAAAATATTATCTACAAGAAGGACCTCCTTGGTTGTCAGAATTAATTCCAGCTGGACCTAAAAAATTCTATGTTGTTTATCCACCAATGCCAGCAATTGCTGCAATTCCATTCAGGTTAGTGTTCCAACAAAGTTTCCACCAACAATATTTAGCTCATTTATTTGGTGCAGGCATTGTTGCCATAACAATTTTAATTTCATGGACAACTAAAAAAGATACTAAGCTAGCAGTTTGGTCGGGACTATTAGCCAGTGTGGGGACAATAATGTGGTTTTTGTCTTCAGTTGGCTCATCTTGGTATCTGGGCCAAATTTCTGCAGCTTTCTTTATGATGATTGCGATCTATGAATCCTTAAATAAAAAGCGTCCATTTGTTATTGGAGTATTCTTGGGAGCGGCATTTTTGTCTCGTATTCACACGATTATTGCCTTTCCATTTTTCTTATATGTTCTTTTTGGCAAGGATTGGTTTAAAAAATATTTCCTGTTGGGACTGGGGGTTTTGCCATTTATATTGTTCAACTTTTATTACAACTTCATTCGTTTTGGAACCATTCTCGATCAAGCCTATTTTATTCTCCCCAAACTCTTAGGTGAAGAGAACCGGCCCTGGTTCATTCATGGCGTTGCCAATCCTATTTATATACCCAACAACATTAAAGCCATGTTTTGGACTTTTCCCAAAATTTTAGATAAATTTCCCTTCATCCAACCATCTTGGGCAGGACTGGCTATTTGGATAACAACCCCGGCTTTCATATATGCATTCTTCGCGCATCTAAAAGATAAAATTAACCTTCTTGCTTGGGTCTCAATTTTTCTTGTGTTTTTAATCGTTGCTTCCCATGGAGGTACTGGCTGGGCACAATTTGGATACAGGTTTGCAGTCGACTTCTATCCTTTCCTAATTTTTCTTACAATTAAAGGGGTTGCAAAAACAGGGGTTAAGTGGCACCACTGGCTATTTCTTTTCGTAAGTGTATTGGTAAACACCTGGGGAGTACTCTGGATTAATAAATTCGGTTGGGTAACCTTTTAGAAGTTTGCTTTAACCCATTTATGAACATCTTCCCATGTTCCTGCCGTTGGGACAAACACATACTGATAATCATGTTTTGAAGTAATCGCCGGCACTTGTAATAGTTCTTGGGGTAAAACATACGTCGTCAAATTGTCTTTAGCAAAAAAGACTACTCTTGCTAAAACTACTAAGTTTGAATCAGTTAAATCAGTTTCAATCGAGCTTCTGACTGCATTGGCAACAGCCAAAACTTTCGCAGGATGGAACAAGATGTCTTTACTCAAGAGTTTTGCTTTCATGGCAGAAATGACACTTTGTTGTCTGGCTGATCTGGCAATGTCTGTGCCCTCGTCACCATCAGCATGCCGTGATCTAACAAACTTGAGAGCTGTTTCACCGTCCATTTTTTGCAACCCCTGTTTAAACTCAATTGATTCATATCTACAAGCAAAAGTTTTATCGCCACCACATAAGTCATTTTCCTTTCCCGGAATTGGGAACTCCTGATCAATGAAACTATTTTCTACATAAACTTCAATTCCTCCCATATTATCAATGATGTCTTTGAAACCTGAAAAATCAATTACGACTGCATAGTGAACAGGTTGACCGGTGATTTGTTCAATCGTTGACTTGGCTAGTGGTAAGCCACCATTTTCTTGTTTTTGGTTTCCCCAATAATAGGCACTATTTAATTTGGCACGTAAATCTGGAACCCAAATGTCTCTTGGGAATGATACTAATTGAATTTTGGGGTTGATTAAGTCAATTGAGGCAAACATAACGGTGTCGGTTAAATCTGGCGCATCATGGCCTTGTCCACCTTTACCTAGAACTGCAATATTTGTTTTTCCACTAATAGAAGCTAGATTTGTAGCAGGCAGGAACGCAAAATCGCTGGCAAGAGTCATATATCTGGCCAAAGGTGTCCCAGAAAGCAACTTTCCAACACCTATTCCACTAACAAAAAGGACTACTAAAACAAGCAATATAATAACCGATCTGGCAAACCAAATGTTTTTTAAAAATTTTCTTTTCAATTTAGAAAACACAAGCTTACTTTTACTCAGTTTCTTGGTATCATGACTAGTATCCATGGCAAACTCCATTTTATCATTAAAAGTTCAATACAAAAATAACTACGACAATTTATTTGTATTTAATATGTACAATAACTATAATTAAACACATCCGAAAATAATGCAAAATCTCACACCAGTACTATCAAGTAAAGCTCCGCCATTGTGGACCAAAGACGAAATTGAGTTTGTTAGATTAAACATTGGCAAACTTACATATAAGCAAATGGGAAAAACAATTAACAGAACACCAACTGCAATTCAATCTAAGGTAAGAAAATTGCCATTTCAACAAAAGATCAAAAAGTATCAAATAAATTCAAACTTCTTTAAAAAATGGAACTCTGAAATGGCTTACATATTAGGATTCATCTCAGCGGATGGAAATATTTCTCGACACGGCCGAGCACATATGTTACAGATTGCAAGTGACGATAAGGATGTTATTAAAAAAATTATAAATACACTCAACTCTTCTTCACCCATAATGGAAAGGAGTAGATGGAACGGAAAAGTTTCTTACCAGTTTAGAGTATCAAATAAAATTATTTTTAACGATTTAATTAAACTTAAAATAACCGAGAGGAAAAGTTTAACCTTAACTCCTCCCCAAATTCCTAAGGCATATATCAGCCATTATTTAAGAGGATTCTTTGATGGAGATGGATCAGTTTATGTCAACAAAAGAAGTAACAGTATAGTTTCTGAGTGGTATAGTGCAAGTGTAAAAATGGCAAATTATATTTATAAAAATATTAAACACATATGTCCAGAATTCAAAGGAAATGTTTCGAAAGTTCTAACACCAAAAAAAGATAGGTATTATTATTCAATAACTTTAGGCCACAGAGATTCTTTAATACTTTTTAGGTATTTATATAAAAACGCAACAATATATATGAACAGAAAATACATCAAATTCATTGAAGGAGGGGCACACAATGCTTGACATAAAAAATTTGAATCCTCAGCAAAAAGAGGCAGTATTATACGAAGGTGGATCTTTGCTCGTGCTTGCGGGTGCTGGAAGTGGTAAAACAAAAGTCCTAACATACAGAGCCGCAAACATGATTTCTTCTGGAAAAATTGGTAACAAAAATGTTCTCCTACTTACATTCACTAATCATGCGAGTCACGAGATGAAAAACAGAATCAAAGAACTCCTGGCTGCATCTGCTGAAACTGCTGACTTTACGCCCTATGCCGGAACTTTTCACTCATTTTGTGTAAAACTTTTAAGAATTGATGGAGAAAAAATAGGTATTGATAAATCATTTGTCATTTACGATGAATCAGACAAAAAAGAGGCTGTTAAAGATATTTTAGAAAAGTTTAATCTCTCAACCGACTCCTACAACCCAGGGTCAATTGCCAATCAAATTTCAGAAGCCAAAAACCAAATGATCACTCCGCTGCAATATTCAGAATTTGCCAAAAGCGAATTTGATCAAGTAGTTTTCAAGGTTTATAACGAATATCAAAAGTATCTAAGCGATTCCCAATCCCTTGATTTTGATGATTTGCTTACCAAAGGAGTTCAATTATTACAAGATGTTCCAGAGGTACTTAATAAATGGCAAAATAATTTATTCCATATCTTTGTCGACGAATGGCAGGACACAAATAAAATTCAATACAAATTAGCCAAATTGTTAGTGGGGGAAAATGAAAACATAACTGCAGTTGGAGACGCTTCTCAATCAATATATAGTTGGCGAGGAGCAGATTACAAAAACATCAATTATCTATCTAAAGATTATCCAAAAATAAAAATCATTAATTTGGAACAAAATTACCGATCCACCCAAGTTATTCTTGATGCTGCTAATTCGGTTATCTCTAAAAATACCAATCACCCAATCTTGAAACTTTGGACCCAAAATGGCCAAGGAGAAAGAATAAAGATGTTTCGCGCTAGAAACGGTTTTGACGAGGCAACGTTTGTAGTTGAAGAAATTCAAAAGTTAAAACGCCAAGGTTTTGATTACACTTCAATTGCCATCCTCTATAGAACCAATGCTCAATCGCGTGTTTTGGAAGAAGCCCTTATTCACCAAGCCATTCCTTACACCTTGGTGGGTGGAGTAAAATTCTATGACAGAAAGGAAGTCAAGGATATTATTTCTTACTTGCGTCTTCTTTCTAATCCTAAAGATAAAGTAAGCACCAAAAGATCTGAAAAAATTGGCAAGAAAAAACATGAGAAGTTTTTAGAATTCAGCCAATCTTTAGGGGGAGATTTATCTACCTATACAACTCTTGAAATAATGGATGCCATGTTGGCTAAAATTGAGTATTTGAAACTGTTTGAAAAAGAATCAGAAGAAAATTTACAGAGACTGGAAAACATTAAAGAATTAAGATCTGTTGCTCTTCAGTTTCCAATACTGGCTGAGTTTTTAGAAAGTGTTGCTCTTGTTGAAGCAGAACAAAATTCCAAGGGAAATTTAGTTCTTACGACAAACAATGAACATGACAAAATCACACTCATGACTCTGCACGCTGCAAAGGGTTTGGAATTCCCGGTTGTCTTTATGGTTGGTATGGAAGAAGGAATATTCCCTCACTCCAGATCTTTATTTGACAGTTCCCAACTTGAAGAAGAAAGACGGCTTGCATATGTTGGCATAACTCGCGCAAAAGAGATTCTCTATTTAACTTTTGCAGGCAACAGACTCTTCTTTGGCCAAAAAACCAGCAATCCACCAAGTCGTTTCCTCATCGATATTCCTCAAGAGCTGATTGATTCAGAAGATGGAGCATACCGAGTAACCAATGGAGATTACTATTGATGTAAAATAAGTAATGAAAAAAAATACTCACCCACTTCAATCTCCCCAATGGGCAGAATTTAGAAAACAATGGGGAAATGAGATATTAAAAACTCTATATGGCTATTTAACCCTTCATAAAATTCCCTTAACTAAATTCAAAATTGGGATGTTCATCAAAGGACCAACTCCAACCAAAGAAATGGTCGACTATTTAAAAGATATTGGGAGGAAAAATAACCTTATATTTATAAAACTTGAACCAAATGTAAAAAAAGATGAAAGCATCATCAAAAAACTAAAAAGTTGGGGAGCAACTACTGGTAAAACTCTTTTTACACCTTCAACCTTTTGGATTGACTTAACCCCGTCTGAAGAAGAACTGTTAAAGTCTTTCTCTCAAAAAACTCGTTACAACATTCGTGTTGCACAAAAACACGGAGTAACAGTTAAGGAAGATAATTCTGACACATCTTTTGAAGAATATTGGAAACTTCACCGCGAAACAACAGCCAGACAAGGCTTTTTCTCTCACACCAAAAGATACCATCAGTTAATGTGGAAAATTCTAAGCAAAGCTGGTATTGCTCACATCTTAGCTGCTAAATACAACGGTGAAATAATAACGACTTGGGTGGTGTTCACATATGATGGATTTTTATATTACCCATATGGTGGCTCAACCGATAAATATAAACAAGTAATGGCCAACAATTTAATGATGTGGGAAGCAATTAAATTTGGTAAAAAACACAATCTAACAACTTTTGATCTCTGGGGTAGGGAAGAAAACAAAGGTTTCACCAAGTTTAAAGAGGGCTACAATCCCCAAGTTGTTGAATTTTTAGGAACTTGGGATTTGGTCATCAACAAACCCCTTTACTGGATCTACAGATTTGCAGAAACAATAAGATGGAAACTACTACGCTTAAGAGCTAAAATCGGCAGATGACAGATCTTCGTCAAACACCTCGCTATGCAAAATATATGCAGTCAATTGGTTGGCATGTTGAAAAAAATGCTGGAGTCTACTGTTTTTCAAAACAAATCCCGATTCTTGGAAAATTTATAAAAGTCCAACGACCAAAAAACATAACCCCTTCTCTGTTTAGGAATTTAGAAAAGAAAAAAGCTTTTAAAATTATTCTTGAACCGGACTTAACCTCCGCCGCCCAGACCCAATCTAATCATAAACTATTATCCTCCAACAATTTTACAAAAAGCAACTCTCCCTACTTGCCAAGTAAAACAATCCACATAGACTTAAAGCTTACAGAAGAGGCACTTCTTAAACAAATGAAAGCTAAAACAAGATATAACATAAAAATTGCTAAAAGAAATGGAGTGATAATAAAAAAATCGACTGACATAACTGCTTTTGCAATTTTTTGGAGTAAAAATGTGGAAGGAAGTATTTTTAATTTCTGGTCGCAAAAAGAAAATATAGTAAAAATGTACAAAGCATTTGACAAAAAAACTGATCTTTTAATTGCTTACAAAAATGGAGAAATGTTAGCAGGTATTCTCATGCCACAAACACAAGAAATTGCTTACTATATGTATGCTGCAGCAAGTAAAAAAGGTAAAAAACTCCACGCTCCAACATTAATTACTTGGGAGGCAATTAAATTGGCAAAAAAGAAGAAATTAAAAACTTTTGATTTTGAAGGTATATATGACGAGCGATTTCCTCTTAAGTCTTGGTTAGGGTTTTCTAAATTTAAAAAGACTTTTGGAGGAAAAGAAATTGAATACCCTGGATGTTTTACAAAAACCTACTTTAGATTTACAATAGGCAAATGAACAAAAGAGAGATTATTAAAAAGACAAAAGATTACGTAAAAAAGACTCTTTCAGGTGAAGGGTCGGGTCATGATTGGTGGCATGTATATAGAGTATGGTCTACAGCAAAGACAATAGGAAAAGAAGAAAATGCTGATATGTTTGTTGTAGAACTCGCATCACTTCTGCATGACATAGCTGATTGGAAATTCAATGATGGTGACGAAGATGCAGGAGCAAGAGCATCAAGAGTTTGGCTAGAAAGTTTAAATGTTGATTCACAAGTCGTTGATCATGTTTGTAATATTGTAGCCACAAGTTCATTTAAAGGTGCGGGGGTGAAAACAGAAATGAAAACTTTAGAAGGAAAAGTTATGCAAGATGCCGACAGATTAGATGCAATAGGAGCTATTGGCATCGCAAGAACATTTGCATACGGAGGACATAAAGGAAGAGAGATGCACAACCCGGATATAAAACCAGATTTTCACACAACAGCAGAACAATATAAAAACAATGTAACACCAACAATAAATCATTTCTATGAAAAGTTATTACTTTTAAAAAACTTAATGAACACTAAATCAGCAAAGAGAATGGCTCAAGGAAGACATAAATATATGGAGCAATTTCTAGATAGATTTTACCAGGAATGGGATGGAAAAAAATAAAAGCTAGAACATGGAAAGCAATATCCTTGAAACAACCATACGCAAACCTTATCTGTTCTGGACAAAAAAGTATTGAGACCAGAAAATGGCAGACTAAATATCGAGGAGATTTAGTTATCTGTTCTTCCCAAAATCCTAAAATTGAACCTTTTGGAAAAGCATTGTGTATCGTTGAGGTTTACGACATTGCCCCAATGCAAATAAAAGATGAACAAAAAGCTTGTATCAAAATCTATCCAAAAGCACACAGTTGGTTTTTAAGAAATCTAAGGGTTATTAAACATCCAATTCCAGTAAAGGGGAGCTTAAGCATTTATGATTTACTCTTGCCTGACATTGAAGTTGAATCAGTCTGAATTGCAAAACATTGCAAATTCACAGTTGGCACAAAAGTAGTTATGGTTGCATTTAAAATCTGAATTCTGTATTTCATCTCGTATATTTAATATTTCTGCTTTTGCCCTTAATAGATCTTCTTTTGTTCTTAGTGTTGAAATTTTTTGCTGATTTTCAAAATAATAAAGCGACAACTTTACTTGCTTTGGGTCTTTGTTAAAGGAATGTTGATTCAGAGTCGTTGCAGCCAAAGCATAAAACGACAGCTGAGAATTTTTGTCCACATCTTTTTGACTGGGAACTGTTGCCCCGGTTTTGTAGTCAACGATTTCAATGTTGCCATCTGGTAAGACATCAACTCGGTCAATTATTCCACCAATCTTTAATGGTCTACTAGACTCAAGTGGGAGAACAAATTTCTCTTCCATCAAAATAGGTAGCCTATCTTTATTGAATTCTTTTTCCAAATATCCAGTAAGATAACTTTTCCCTTTCTCAAAAAATTCTTTTTCGTGAGCCTTGCTGGTGTAACCCTGTTTAATCCAATTTTGTTTTAAAAGGTCATGTAATAATATTTGAGTCGGTTTTTCTCCCCTTTTAACCACTTCGTAGAAGTTCTTCATAGCAGCATGCATTGAAGTTCCAAAACTTTGGGATGCAGTCTGAGGAGTTGGAACTTTGACAATGTATTTCAATTTGTAATGCAAAGGACAGGTTTGAAAAGTTTCAATCTGTGAGTGAGACAAGTAGTTTATACTAAGGTGTTGTCTTTCTTGAGAATTTGAAAGGTTTTCAATCTTTTCGAAATCAGAAAAATTAGTCTTTTTATCAGACTTTTGCTTTACTGTTTGTTCAAATGTTTTTTGGTCAAGAGCCTCGTAAATAAACGGTGAAAGTTTTTTGTCTCGTTTTCCCTCTCCATAAAACAAGGCAGCCGTTAAAAACAATTTCTGTTTTGCCCGGGTCATTCCTACATAGAAAAGCCGTCTTTCTTCTTGAAGATGATGATCTCCCTGAGGAAGTATTTCTTTAATTAATTCCTCAGGAATTGGAATTTGCTCATGTCGTTGGGTTGAAGGAAATCTTTGACTAACCAAGTTAACCAAAAAGACAATTGGAAATTCCAATCCCTTACTGCCATGAACGGTTAAAATATTAACTGCATTTACTTCACTCCAATCAACATCTGCAGCAAGTGGGGACTCACCAATTTCAGAAGATAAATCAATCCAATCTATCACTTCGGGAACATTGGCCGTTTGGTGGTCCACCTCATATGTTTTTAACTTTTCAAAAAACTTAGTGATATTGAGAGCTCGATTTTGTGCCGCCTCTTCCTCTGGATTTAGAAGTTGGGTAAGAATTCCCATATCTTGTAAGAAAAAGTAAGCAATCTGACCGGCTGTTTCTTTTTTTGACAATTCGATATGTTTATCAAGTACCTCAATTAACTTTTTTAGTTTCTGTTTACTGTCTTTAGAAATATTTAGAATATCGACGTTTTTAATAACTTCATAGAAGCTTAAATTTTCCTTTCTGGCAGTATTGCCAATTGCCACCAAATCCTTGCCAGATAAATTTAAAAAATCACTGGTTAAAAGTCGGTAAAAAGAAACTGAGTCTTCGTAGTTAACTAACACTTTTAGATAGGCGATTAAATCAACTATCTCAGCTTGTTTGAAAAGTTTTCCTGGTCCTAAAAATTGATATGGAATCCCGTGTCTATCAAATGTTTTCATAAAAGCTTCTGAGTGATTATTTGCCCGTACTAAAATTGCAATATCTTTGAAAGAAAAATCACCATCGTTAGTTAATTCAACAATTTTCTTAGCAACTTCCTCTGCTTCATTTTCAACTCTGTTCAAATGTAAGAAAGATATTTCTCCATTAAGCTTCTTGTTGTCAGCTACAAGTTTTTTGTTTATGTTTTGAGAAACTTCCAAGCGGTCAGGGTTATTGTTTTGAATCAATTTATACGCAGCATCCAAGATTTTCTGAGCAGATCTGTAATTTTTGACCAAAGATATTTTCTGAGAAGTTGGATAGTCTTTCGAAAATTGTAAAGCATTCGAGATGGCTGCTCCCCGCCATTTGTAGACAGCTTGATCATCGTCAAGGACGACTGTTATGTTGGCTTTTCCTCCAACTAAAAGCTTCGCTAATTCATATTGAGCAATATTAGTGTCTTGAAACTCATCGACTAAAACATATTTAAATTTGTTTCTATATTCCACCAAAACATTTTTTCTGTTTCTAAAAAGAAGCAGGGTCTTGGAAATTAAATCTCCATAATCCATTACCCCATTAGCAATTTTCAAATCATCGTATTTTTTGTAGGCTTTGGCTAGTTCTAACCACTTTTTATTTTCTAAGATTTTCTCTTCACTAGAACTTTTAGATAATTTTTTCTGTTTTTTATTTGCCCAAGCCAAATAATTATCAGCCAAAACATCCTCATCTTGAAGTCTGGAAAAATGTTGCAACAATCCTCCAATAAATTTATTTGGATTTCCCAAAGGTCTGAAATAATCTAATTCAAATTCAAAAAGGTGCATTCTAATAAATTGTATTTGCGAAGCAGTAGTCATTAAAGAAAACTTTGGGTCAAGACCAATATGCAGTGCTTGGGCTCGCAATACCTTGTCACAAAAAGAATGGAATGTTGAAATCCACATTTGGGTGTAACCATAAGGAAGAGCTTCATCTATTCTTTCTTCCATTTCGTCAGAAGCCTTCTCAGTAAAAGTTAAGGCAAGTATTTGGTCTGGGGTGGCGTGATTGTTTGCAATTAAAAATTTAATTCTTTCAGTAATAACTGTGGTCTTACCAGTTCCAGCACCAGCAATAATAAGAAGAGGTCCATCTATGTGTGTAACTGCAGCTACTTGTTCTGCATTGAGTTTCTTTTCTGAAGGATTATTCACAAGACTCATTATAGCAAAGGTTTGTTGTTAACCCTGACGTATTCGAATTTATCAATAATTCTATATGGAGTAAGAAATATATAAGCATCACCCATAATTGCAGGGCTGAAATACCTAATACACAACTCATTTGTTTGTTCTATAACACCCACGACTTCGGCTGGTGTATTTTTTCGTTCTGCGATGTTAAGTTCTATTGTCAATTTACCAGTTCCTATCAACTCAGATACACCAATAAAACCACCTTCAGATGGAATTAATTTTTTGTGTTGGTTGTTGCTCAAAAGCCTTCTTTATAAGTTTCCTGCAGATGTTGCATTCCCTTTTAATAAGTCTAGCCAACTAACAATCTTTACTTGACTCTCAACAGTATATGTGCTCATTTGTGGATTTTACCAAAATTTATTATAAAAATCAGAACGAGAACAATACCAACACTTAGATCTCTATTTTTTCTTTGTCAACAAGTCCTGAAGTAAGTGAATTACTGGAAGACACTTTCTGTCCAAGTTGTGTAAAGGAAGTGTAAACCGTCGACATCATATTGAAAGCATTATTAAGATGTTTTTGTAAAGTATTTAGATTTTCTTCTACTTTTGAATAGTCTTTTTGAATTGCACGCAATAACTTAAACACTTCTTTTGACTTTGATTCCAGCTCTTTTCCTTCAAAGGAAAGGAGCAACACCTGAAGATGGGCATATAAGGTATTTGGGGAAACCGGGTACACTCGCAGTCTCCTGGCAAAATCAGTAATCTCCTGGGTATTGGCAATTTCATAGTAGACAGTTTCCGAAGGGATATACATTAACGCAAAATCCATCGTTCCTTCTTCTGGCAAAATGTATTTTTGGGAAATATCAGAAACATGTTTTTTAACATCAGAAATAAATTCTCGTTTTGCTCGAGCCCTATCAATTTCAGTCTCACCTTTAATCATTAAGTTGAAGTTTTCCATTGGAAACTTTGAGTCAATACATAACATTCCAGCCTCTGTTTTTAAAACGGCATCAACTTTAACTCCAGACTTGAAAGCATATTGCAAATGAAAAGCATTCTTAGGGAATGTTTGACCGATCATGTCTTTTAATACCTGTTCCCCAAGCCCGCCTCGTAATTTTGGTGACTGCAAAAACTCCTGCAGTGTCTTTATACCTCTGCCAACTTCACTCATCTCTCCCAAGTTTCTTTGTACTTCACCCATTATCTTGGCTGCATTATCTAATCGCTCATTAAGAAACTGGGTGTTTTGAGACAGATTCTCCATTAATACTCTTCTGTCTTCTTTACTTCCCATTTGGAGCATCTTAATTACCTCCATTAACTCTCCTGAAGGTTTTTGTTTTTTTGAAAGTAAAAATACAACTATTAGTAATAGTGCAAAAATAAGGACTATTAAAATAGTGGTCAATTCCATAGTAATATGATTGTATCAAATGAAAACTAGTTCTAACCTTCCTGCAATTTTTATTGCCCTGCTTGGCTGGGTATTTGCTGTAATCTTAGTTTTGTTTATTGATCCTCAAATGCAAATAGCTGTCCCAGTATTTTTTGTAATTGTTTTCATAAACATATTCACAACTTGCCTGGTTTTGTTAAAAAACAAAAAAAGATCCTTTCTTTATTCGTTGGCGCTAATCCTTTTTCTATTCTTAAGGTATTTTGGTATGGGGAGCCTACTTAATTTTATCTTAATAATTGGGATTGTAATTTCGATTGAAATATTCACCTTTCCAAGGTAAGATAGCTTCACGATGAGGATCTCAGTAAAAAAACTAAATGAATCACTAAAAAAGCAAATTGTTTGGGAACTTGCCCAAACACTAACTAATTTTAAAGATCCACAACAAACCTTGGTTTTCCTTAATGATTTTTTAAACACTACCGAACTTGAAACTTTTGCAAAAAGGCTGGCAATTGCCTACTGGCTTAAAAAGGGTAGAAGTTATAACAATATTAAAGATAATTTAAAAGTGTCCAACGCTACCATTGCCACAGTCCAAGAAACACTGAACACATCGGGAATGAAATTGGCCATTAAAGATTTAGAAGCAGAAGAGTGGGCAAACAAGTGGAGTGAAAAAATAAAGGGGATGGTCAAAAAATGAGCGAGAGAACGCAGGCTGTTTTTGAAAGATTATACAGAGGAGATCATCTAGCTTTTGTAAATAGAATCGTTAGACTCGAAAATAATCCCTATATAGAAATTAACCTTGGTTCGGGAGATCAAACGCGAACAGGCGCAATAATTTACCGTGTCCCTTTGTTAGAAAATCACAATTGTATACAAGAAGGTGATTTTGTGTCTATAAACACAACCCCTGAAGGCGTAATTAAAATTGTACTATCATTAAATAACTTAGCCAGATTAGATGAAGAGACAAGAGCAATAGTTTCGCAAGCTTTTGACTGCTATGACCATCCATGTCTTCAAGGTCCTGAAACTAAAGAGTTAAAAAAATGAAGTTTGACAACTTCCACCTATAGTGCTTTAATTCACGCAAATGGTAGTTGAGAGAAAAGAACAAATACTTTTTTCTGGTGAAGGAACACCAGAAAACCCCTTTAGGCCAACTGCTGGTGTATCCATAGTTAGAGCTTTAGAAAAAATTGCCCAAGAAGGAGCAAGAATAACTCAAAACGGTGGTAGTGCCTTTGTCTATACATCCGAGGGAAATTTTCAAATATATCGCTATGGAGTTGAAGATGAACCATTATATAGAGCAGAAACTTCCGGGCTAAATGACAGGTTAACAGATAGAACCACCGCCATTGCTTCAATTGCAGCTTCAGCTTTTACAATAGCGGATGTAATGCAAAAAGTTGGTTTCAGGGAGGATTAAGAGTATAAAAAGTAACTTGGAGGCCTCCGAAAGGAGGTTTTTTACATTTAGAAAGGGTAAAATACAAATATGGACAAAAAATTCTATATCACCACTCCCATTTATTATGCAAACGGTCTGGCTCATGTTGGTCATTTTCTAACTACTACTGCCGCCGACGTACTTGCCAGATATCAACGCCTACTTTTAGGTGATGAAAATGTTTTCTTCACCACAGGACTAGATGAGCACGGCACCACAGTTGAACAAGCAGCTGTTAAAGACGGCTTTACTTCTAACACCATTAAAGATTACACAGACAAAAGAGCGGAGCAATGGAAACAAGACTTTGATTTAACAAATATTAGTTACGATTATTTTGTAAGAACAACCAATCCCAAACACGAAAAAATTGCTCAAGATTTTATTCGCGAAATGGTTAAAAACGGGGATGTATATAAGGCGAAATATAAAGGCAAATATTGCAATGGCTGTGAGAAATTTTTAACTTTGTCTGATTTAAACAAAGAAGGGTATTGTCCTTTGCACAGACCAGACCAAGTGATAGAAATAGAGGAAGAGAACTATTTTTTCAAACTTTCCAAATACGCTGGCCAGGTAAAGAAACTTATTGAGGATAATACCATCAAAATTATTCCTGAGAACAAGAAGGCAGAAATTATTTCGCGTCTGTCTGGCAAAGTTGAAGATTTTAGTATCTCCCGCCCAAAAGAGAAAGTGAGTTGGGGTGTAGAATTCCCTGATGACCCGAGACAGGTTATCTACGTATGGATCGAGGCTTTGATAAATTATAGGTCGTCACTTGAAATAACCAAAAAGCCAGAAGATTTTTGGAGCAACAGCTGGCATCTTCTTGGAAAAGATATTAACTGGTTTCACAATACAATTTGGCCAGCAATGCTTTTAGCTGCTGGCTATTCTGTATTTTCTGGTTCTTTTGTCCATGGATTTTTAATGATCGGCGGAGAAAAAATCAGTAAATCAAAGGGGAACATTATTACTCCAAAACAGCTTGTTGAAAAATTCGGAGTAGATGGTGCAAGATACTTAATTCTTGCCAATTTCCCCTACGACAATGATTCAGATGTAACCTGGGAACAATTAATAATAAAGTACAATGCAGATCTTGCAAATGGCCTGGGAAATCTTGTTTCCAGAGTTGCAAAGCTGGCTGAGAATAGTGGCTTTGAATTTCCAAAGATACAACCTTCAGGGTCTCACCCTGAAGGTGAAGTGAAAAAACATTTGGAAGAGTTTAGATTTGATAAAGCATTAGAGTACATTTGGGGAAAAATATCTGAAGCTGATAAATATTTAGATGATAAAAAGCCATGGAACCTGCAAGGTGTCACCCTGCAGGAGGTGCTGCAGGAGTTGGTTGGCAGAATCAGGCAAATTGCCAACAACTTAAGACCATTCTTACCTGAAACGGCTGAAAAAGTTGAAAAACAGTTTGCCGGAGGAAAAATCGCTTCTTCCAGTCCGCTTTTCCCAAGGTTACAATAGGTATATAATACCCTGCCAATGTCAAAAACAAGACTAGTTCAACGTCTTCTGGAAATACTTCCTGGTTTTGTTTCCTGGAATTTAATTCTTTTTCCCTATTGGGGAATTTTGGTTATGCCCAATGCGGTGGCTTACACAATTTTATTTTTTAACTTATATTGGTTTTATCAATCTTTAAATGTGGCTATTTCGGCAACTGTATCACATTTCCGGATCCAAGCATCTGAAAAATTTGACTGGGCAGGAGAAATAAAAGCCTTTCCAGATTATGAAAAGGTACATCATTTTGTCATTATCCCCATGGTTAACGAACCATTCCATATTCTTGAGAGAACTGTAGAGTCAATTGCCAAACAAACACTTTCCCTTAAACAAATAACTGTCGTGTTAGCCACAGAAGCCAGGGTGCCAGACGAAGTAAGATTGCCACTAGTGAACGCATTGACAAAAAAATACAAAAATACTTTTGCAAATTTTTTCGTCACTGCCCATTGGCTGACTCCTGACGAAGTACGCGGAAAAGCTTCCAATGAGCGCTTTGCTGCAATAGCAGCACGAAAGGAATTTGTCGACTCAGGAAAAATTGACATGGATTATGCAGTGGTTACCAGTTGCGACTCAGATCATAAATATCACCCCAACCACTTTGCTTGTTTAACATATAAATTTCTAGACAACCCCAGGCGTTATAAATCCTTCTGGCAACCGATTGTTATGTTTTATAACAACATTTGGGAACTTCCTGCCATTACTCGTGTGCCAAACACTTTAATGTCTATTTGGAACCTTTCTTTAATTGCCAGAAAAGACAGGTTGATAAATGCCCAAAACTATTCGTTATCCTTCAATCTATTGCACGCAGCCGGATATTGGGATGCCGACAAAATTCCTGAAGATTGGGGGATCTTCTTTAAAGCTTTATATGAAACTGGTGGTGGAATTGAAGTAGAACCTCTATATTTGCCCCTTTTTGCCGACGCTGCTCAATCTGATTCTTTAATCAAAACTCTTAAAAACCAATATGAACAATTAAAAAGATGGGCTTACGGGGCTTCCGATATTCCCTGGTGGATTAGATATTATTTTTCAAAAAAGAATGTACCTTTCTGGGATAAAACCACCAGGTTGTGGTACGCCATGTGGTCTCATTTTATGTGGCCAGTCAATTGGTTTTTAGTTACTATTGGCTTAACACTTCCCACACTTTTGAATCCCGCTTTTGGTAGAACGGCTTTGGGTTACATGGTTCCAAAAGTTTCAGCATTGGTACTTACTATTTCACTTTTGTTTTTTGTGGTCACATTATTTATTGACAATGTTTACAAACCCCCAGCTCCAAAAACTTTTTCACCTTTGAGGAAACTGCTTATTCCCTTTGAATTTATCCTTATGCCAGTTGCTGGATTTTTCTTTTCCGCTCTTCCAGGACTTGATGCTCATACCCGACTGATGCTGGGAAAATATATAGAATACCGGGTCACAGAGAAAGTGTGACCGGTATTATATCTCTTACCTGCTTTGTTTCAATTCTTGCGAATTTTCAAGTCGCATGGGGCGTGATGGAATACAGGGTTACTGAAAAAGTGTAATATAAATACATGAACCAATTTACTGCCAGTTTATGGGGAGATGAAGGCTTTTCTGCAATTCTTTCCATGAAACCAGTAGACCAGATTTTCTCAATTATTAGCCGCGACACTTCACCACCACTTTATAATCTAATAGAGCATTTTTGGTTCAAAATAATTGGCACCAGTGAAATCTCAATCAGAAGTCTATCATTCGTGTTTTTTCTAATCGCCTGTTTATTTGTCTACAAAATTGGCAAACATTACTGGGACTACAAAACAGGAATTTTAGCCGCAGTTTTGACTGCCATTAATCCATTTTTCTTTTTCTATGCTTTTGAGGGAAGGATGTATTCTTTACTAGCCATGACAGTAACTGCTTCAATGTATTTTTTCATCGCCAAAAAATGGCCATTGTATATATTAGCAACTACCCTTGCACTTTATACCCACCACTTTGCCATTTTTGCTGTCTTTGTTCAAGGATTGTGGATGATTATCCAATTTTTAAAAGGCCAACAAAAAACAGCTTTGGCGATGTTTAAAAGTTTTCTGGCAATTGGGCTTTTGTATTCACCTTGGCTTGTTCCTCTGTACAACCAAACAAAGATGGTCGGTGGAGGTTTTTGGCTGGGAACACCAACACTCAAAGATTTTGGCATGTTATTAATCAAATTCTTCAGTGTTGGAATATTGTTGTTTCTTTTTAGAAATTGGTCTAAGAAGAAAGAAGTATCTGTCTTTTTAGGACTATGGCTGGTGTTTCCAATCGCAGCCACTTGGATTATTTCACAAAAGTTCTCCTCAATATTTTTTGATAGATACCTGCTGTACACTATTCCAGCTGGAATCCTGCTTTTTGTCTCTCAAAAAACAAATCTCACCAAGCTTTGGTTAGTCGTTGTATTTACAGCTTACATTTTTGCCAGCGGTTACTTATTTTTCCATCCTACAAAATTACCGTTCAAACAATTAGCAACTTATGTTAAACAAACTCAACAACCAACAGACATTCTTATAAATGAAGATGCCGGCAGTCACAAACTTTGGGAATCAAAATATTATGGTTTTGTCGCTCCAATCTACAAACCAACAGGGAGTCAACTGCCTTACTTTGTTGGAACAGCTTTAATGGAAGAATCAGATTTTATTTCCGAAATTCCTAAATCTGCTAAAAGGATAGGTGTAATAACTTTCAAATCCAATCAACAACTTGAAGAAAAATTCTTAGGATTTAAGGTTCAAGAACAAAAAACTTATGGCAATTTACATTTTGTCTGGATGCAGCGTTTGCCTATCAGGTGATAACAAAATATACTTAAAGTGTGAAGGCTCTTTGGAACAAGATTATCTCCAAAATTGATACCCCAGTTTGGCTCGAGTGGTTGTTTGGTGTTGTCTTCTTGTTTCGCATTCCAAGTTTTTTTGAAGCCTATTCATATGGAGATGAAATGATTTATCTGGTTTTGGGTAATGGCATCCGCCAGGGATTGACTCTTTACAAAGACCTTCATGACAATAAACCTCCTCTTCTTTACCTTACAGCAGCAATAGCGGGAAACCTTTTCTGGTTTAAAGTAATTTTGGCTTTCTGGAATTTAGTTACCATTTATTATTTCTGGAAATTGGTGCGGCATTTATTTCCTAAAAATAGTCGATTGCAAAAGATTTCAACGTTTTTCTTTGCAGCTTTGACCACACTTCCAATTCTGGAGGGTAATATTGCCAATGCAGAACTTTTTTTCATCGGCCCAATAATTATTGGTTTTTGGCTTCTATTATCTAAAACAGCCACTTTTAAAAATCTTTTTGTCAGCGGGGTACTGTTTTCTATCGCAGCCCTTTTTAAACTCCCAGCTGCAATTGATATGGGTGTGATTTTAGTCTATTGGTTATTAACAGCCGAGCTTAATTTTCAAACATTACTAAAAATAGTCAAAAAATTCTCAATTGTCTTACTTGGTTTCAGCATACCAATTCTCCTAAGTTTTGGTTGGTATTATTTACGTGGAGCATTGGTTGAATATTGGTTAGCAGCATTCATGCAAAACATTGGCTACCTGTCTTCCTTTAGACCGGGAGATATTCAACAACCCTTCTTTATTCGCAATCTACCACTAATCATCCGTGGATTAATTGTACTTTTGGGATTCGCAATCTTATTTTGGAAAAGAAACAAATTATCCAAACAATTTATTTTTGTGACTGTTTGGTTAGTCATTTCTTTATTTGGAGTTACTTTGTCAGAACGCCCTTACCCACACTACCTTATTCAAGCACTCGCCAGTACTTGTATTTTTATTGGTATTTTAGTAGCTTCAAAAACCATCGAACAAATGTATTCAATCATTGCTTTAACCTTAGTTGTCTTAGTACCTGTGGTGTACAATTTTTACTATTACAGCCCAATTACCCAATATCAAAGGTTTATCAAATTCAGCACAGGAATAACCAATAAGCAACAATACTTTAATGAATTTGACGGCAATACTGCCAGAAATTACAAAGTAGCTGAGTTTCTAGTCAAATCCAGCAAACCAACAGACAAAGTCTTGGTCTGGGGAGATGGGACACCAATCTATGCTATCTCAAAAAGATTTCCTCCTCTAAAGTATGTAGCCGGTTATCACATCTCTGACTTTTCAACTCCTGAGCAAGTAATGAAAAGCATATCTACCCAGCCTCCGAAATTTGTTATCTTCACTCCTGAAACGAAACCCTTCCCCGCACTAACGAATTTTGTGGAGCAATATTACATTCCTGTAGAGCAAATTGACAATGTTAAAATTTATGCTCTAATCAGATAATGAAAAAAATCTTAAATTTTAATTTTGCCTACAAAAAAACTTTAATCAGCTTTTTAATTATAAACTTACTAGGCATTCTGGCAGTATTAATAATTCAAAATAAATTGCCCCCTGTGGTTCCACTTCTTTATGGCTTGCCCAAAGGTGAAGATCAGCTAGTACCTAAGATTTTCTTAACAGTTCCCTTTGCAGTTTCTGAAATAATTACCCTCATTAATATTATCTTAATAAAAACACTCAAAGAGAGTTTTTCTCAGAAAGCACTGCTATATATAACCGTTGCTATTTGTTCACTATCTTTTATAACAGTTCTAAAGATTAGTCTTTTGATAGGGAGCTTTTAATATGAGTAACTGGATCGTTGTTTTTGTAACTGCAGTCTTAGCCTCTTTTTTGTCGACACCATTGGTCATTAAATTTGCTTGGAAAGCAGGACTTATTGATGACCCCAAGAAAAACAAACACATCAAAGTAATTCACACCGTTCCAACTCCTCGAGCTGGAGGTTTAGCTTTGTTTATTGGTGTTATTCTTCCAGCCTTAATCTTCCTACCTCTGGATAAACATCTAATTGGAATTTTGGTTGGGGCAATCATCTTGGTTGTTATGGGTCTGGCTGATGATAAATGGAACTTGAATCCCTACTTACGACTTGGAATTCAATTCGCAGCAGTATCTATTCCGATAGCAGCAGGGATTGGAATTGCTTTTGTTACAAATCCCTTAACTGGTGGAATTATTGATTTGTCTCATCCACAAATAGTTTTTAATTTATTCGGAGATCAAAAAAGTATCTGGGTATTGTCTGATTTGTTTGCTCTGGTTTGGATTGTGACCCTCATGAACTTTATTAACTTTGGAGCTAAAGGAGTTGATGGCCAACTGCCAGGAGTAATTACCATTGCGGCTTTCGCTGTAGCAATTATTTCTTTAGGATTTAGTGCTGACATTACCCAATGGCCAGTTATTATTTTAGCTTTAATTACTGCGGGTTCATTCTTAGGATTTCTTCCTTGGAATGCTTACCCACAAAAAATAATGCCTGGATTTGGCGGGTCTAACCTAGCAGGTTACTTATTAGCAATCTTGTCAATCTTAGCGACTGCAAAAGTAGGAACATTGGCAGTTGTTTTAGCAGTACCTTTAATTGATACAGGGTATGTACTTATTAGAAGAATTGCCTCTGGTGAGTCACCTGTCTGGGGAGATAGAAGACATTTGCATCACAAACTTCTTGACCTGGGATGGTCAAAACTTCAAGTGTCTGGCTTTTACTGGGCGATTACTTTTGTCCTAGCAATCTTAGCGATAAATTTGAATGCCAAGAACAAACTATATACAATTGTAGGAGTTGCAGTTGCTTTGGCGGGTTTTTTACTTTGGGTTACCAATAAAAATAATCTGAAAGCTTTGCATATTAAATATAAATTAAATAAAAAATGAACGATATATTTCCTGTTATTCCAGCCATCAAAGCCTTAAGACCAACTCACTGGACAAAGAATTTGGCTTTGTTTGCTGCTTTGATTTTCTCAGGCCAATTAGACAATCCTCTGTCATTTACTAAAGTTGTCTGGGCATTCGTGGCTTTTAATTTTATTACCAGTGCAACCTACATTTTTAACGATTTATTGGATGTTAAAAGAGACAGGTTACACCCTATAAAGAAAAATAGACCAATTGCCAGTGGGAAACTGTCAGTCGAATATGCAATCTTGGAAATGTTTATAGTATTGTTTGTGGGTTTAATCTTGGCTGAAATTATTTCCCATCTTTTGTTTACTTTAATAATTGGTTACCTGGTACTCCAGGTTTTATACACTTTGTTTTTGAAACACCTACCAATTATCGATATTCTAATCATCGCTTCTGGATTTGTAATTCGAGTTTACGCTGGAGCATTTATAATTGATGCTCATTTGTCAGTTTGGTTTCTGCTGTGCGTCATCTCCGTTGCTTTGTTTCTAGCTTCTGGAAAAAGGCGCGCAGAACTGCAAATTGTTGATGGTGCAAAAACCCGCGAAAGCTTGCAAAAGTATCCAACAGAACTACTCAATTCCTACGTAACCATGTTTGGTAATGCAGCTTGGATGAGTTGGGCGTTATTTACTTTCTTTGAAAGCCCTAAGGCCAATGCAAACTTATGGTTATTTTTAGCAGAATTGTCCAAAACCACCACAATTAACAAACTTCTGATGGCCACAATACCTGTTACTATCTTTGCGATTATGCGATACCAGAGCTTAATCTTTGGAGGTAAGTCAGAAGCTCCAGAAAAGGTACTCTTAACAGACATCCCTTTGGTTACCTCAGTTGGCATTTGGGTACTAATGGTAGTTTGGATCCTGTACAGCGGTGCTTCCAACTTTTCAATTTAAACAAGAGATTATTCTTCAACTACTTTTGAATACTGGCCTGATACCCAACCAAAGGAATTGTTGAATTCTATTTTGTGCCAACTGTTATCTTGGTTTGATTCTAGATATTTATAAGTTTCACCAACGTTTACTTGGCCTAATTCCGTGGATGAAGAACTTGGATCTTGTCTGACTTTTAAAAATCCCGTTGGAGTATCTAATATCTGAACTTGTTTGGCAGCCAAGGCAACAGGTGAAGAGCTGGGGACTGGACTAGCAGAAGCAATAGGAATAAATGCAGTATCAACTGCCAATGAAAATAAAACTACAGTTCTAAGTCCTGGTTTGACATCAATTTCTACATTTTGATTTTCGTAACCGACAAATTCGGATTCAATGGTATGTTTTCCTGGACTCAAGATTGTCTTTACAGGACTGAAACCTCTAACTTGGCCATCAATCTCTATTTTTGACAGGTTTGGGGTTGAAACAATTGATACTTGAGGCTCAGATGTATCAGACCTATCAAAGTAAACTACATTGCTGGCATTTGCTCCTTGGGCAAAAACTATATTCACCAAAGAAGTGGTGTTTGGGTAAACATCAATACTGGTCTCAAAAGGAACGAAAGTATTTGCATTGGCAACAACCTTTAACTGAGAAACTCCAGTGTTAACCTTGATTTTTATAGGAGTCTGGCCTTTAAACTTATTATCCAAAAAAACTGAAGAGGCAACTGAAGAATTAACGCTGACAAAAGAGGTCTTAACCAAGATAAATTTATTAAGCAAAAACACACTCAAAACAAGCAAGACAACAATCAAAACGGTAAGAATCAGATTTTGTATTTTTTCCATTTAGAAGTCCAAGCTTAACAAAGATCATTTACAATAACAAATATGTCTGAGTCGCACAATGTAGTTATTATTTGTTACTTGGCTTATTCCTGCTCAGCCTTAAAATCCAATTTGTGTGATAAAATAATCAAGTTAAGACCTGGTGCTTGAACGGTCAAAGATCGGTCTGCAAAACCGCTTAAATGGGTTCGACTCCCATCCAGGTCTCCAAATAAAATAGTAGTCCAATTTGGCAAAATAATGCCCAAAATATGGGACAGAAGACTGTCTAAGTTTGCAGGCCAAAAGCCGTCTTTTATGTCCCATAATACTTGACATTCTCAACCTTCCCACCTATACTACTCCCACTCTCGTCTAATGCAGCCTAAAGCTAAATTAGATATAAACGAGAGTTTTTTGATGCTTTTTTAGCGTGAAAGCCAAAAGAGTATCCACTGTTCTAGCCTCGGCTAGAGGGGTGAAAAAGCCTCGGTTAACCCCGAGGAACCATGAGTAAAATCATCTTACAACTACCCATCAGACGCCGCTCAGAGCTTAAATTAAGCAAGAGCAGGACAGATGCCTCATTGCATAAAAAACACCTCATCAGTTGCCTTACAGAGCTTAGGCATGTACGCTCAGGAAACAAGGTGTCCAGGGTATTTAGACATATTTTTGAACACAAAAATATCAAGAAAATATTGGGGTCAAATATTGCCTTAGCAATCGTGGCCACATCAGTTGTTCCAGCGACTACTACTGCTGCCAGTTTGCCTAACAGCACGCCAATAATTATTAAGCAAGCACAAGGACCATTGGTTACCAATATTGAAGGTACTAGACTTCCAGTTAAAATTTTGAAGTTGACCCAAAGATATTGGTTTGCACACCAAGGAGTAGATTTGGATGGAGAAACCGGAGATGCAGTTACACCAATTAAAGACGGGGCTGTAATTTCAGTTATCTATTCCAGAGTCTCATATGGTAACCATGTTATTATTGATCACGGAAATGGAGCCACTTCCCTATATGCCCATTTGTCCAAAGTGTTTGTAAAAGAAGGCGATCATGTAACTGTTGACCAAACTATTGGTTTGATGGGTTCAACCGGTAGATCCACTGGATCTCATTTACATTTGGAGGTTAGACAAAACGGAAAGACGATTGACCCTTTGAAAGTTATTCCTCAAAACTAACCTTTTGTCGCTAGGTATTGTCGAGTGATTTCCAAATATACCAACTAGCAACTGTTCTGTAAGGTTTCCAACTCTGAGACATTTCCACCATTTGTTCTTGGTTTAGTTCTTGATTGTTTAATAGTTTTCTTAAGCCATTTCTAATACCCAAATCACCAATTGGAAATACATCAGCACGAGCCAAGGTAAACATCAAAAACATGTCAGCAGTCCATTGACCAATACCCCTTACAGCTGTTAATTCTCTGGAAACTTCTTCATCGGTTAGTTTGTCCAATTCATTTGCTTTAAGTCTGCCATCAAGTGTTCTTTGTGATAGATCCTTAATGTATTTAATTTTAGCCCATGAAATTCCACAATCGCGTATTTCCTGGTCTTGTAAGGCAAGTATGTTTTGTGGGGTTATATCTCCACTTAGTTTGTCAGTTAATCTTTTGTAAATTGTGGCTGCAGCCTTAATGGATAACTGTTGGCTAACAATAGCGTCAACCAAATCAATAAAATAGTTGTCATGATGTCTAATGGCTATTTGACAGGAACCATATTTTTTAATTAGGGAACCAATGATTTTATCTTTAGAAAGAAAGTCTTGGGCTTTTTTCCACATCTTTGAAGTTTACTTTGAACCAACAGTAATAACTATGTCGAAACTACTTGTGGTCTTAAGGTTCTCTCCAACTTCAATCTTATAGGTATCAGATAAAGCATTTTTAAGCATGTCAACGACTGAATCTGAAACACCTTCTTTAACGGCAATTACGGTTTCTTCAAAATCAAAAGTTGCAGCATTTCCAGTTGCAGCAACTTTAAAACCTTCTTTTTCAATAGCTGTCTTAACTTTTCCTGCCTCCCCTATTTTTCCACTACCGTTTAAAATGTTAACTTTTAATTTACTGACATCAACCTTTTCTTCTGGTGTTGGACTTGGTTGAGTTTCATCTGTTGGTATTTGGGTTGCCAGTGGGGTGGGGTCTAATGGGGTTGAGTCGGTGGTTCCTTGGGTATAAACATATACTCCGCCAACTAACAAAGCTACCACTAGGGCCACTAAAATCATTACTAAAACAAAAGTTAACTTACTACCCTTTTTCCTCTCAGATTCCATAGGAGAAGACGGCATTATTCCAATATCTGGTGCTTTCACCTCTTCAAAACCATTATTGTCTTTTGCTTCTTCAGAAATAATACTATCAACCTCCCCATCTTGTTCAACAACAACAGGAATTATTCTTTTCTTTTCATTATCATCCATATAGATTTATTTTAGTTGATTGACCTTTAGAAGTCCATTCCTCCTGGCATACCACCAGGCATTGTTGGAGTATTTTCTTTCTTTTCAGGCAGGTCAGTAACTAAGGCCTCGGTGGTTAAAATCATCATTGCCACACTGGCTGCATTTTGCAAAGCAGATCTAGTCACTTTCAAAGGATCCAAAATTCCAAATTTAATCATTGATCCAAATTCGTTTGTCAAAACGTTATAGCCAAAATCCACTTCTTTTGATTCTTCGACGATTCTGGCAATATAACCCTCATCTTCCCCAGCATTTTTGACTAACCATCTAAGTGGTTCACCCAAGGAATCATAGACCATTTGAATACCAATTTGCTCATCTTTCACTTGACTGGTTAACTTTTCAAGTACTTTTCTGGCTTTCAAAAGCGCTACTCCACCACCTGGCACAATACCTTCCTCAACTGCAGCTTTAGTTGCCCCAACGGCATCTTTTACGCGTTCTTTCTTTTCATTAAGTTCAATTTCAGTTGCAGCACCAACATTTATTACTGCCACTCCCCCAGCAATTTTGGCAAGGCGTTCTTGTAACTTTTCGCGGTCAAAATCAGATTTTGTTTCTGTAATTTGATTTCTAATCATTTTAACCCTGGTTTCTATCTGTTTCTTGTCCCCTTTTCCACCAATAATTCTGGTATTATCCTTGTCAGACCAAACCTTCTCTGCCCTGCCCAAATCAGCAACCTCAACTGATTCAAATGTTGCCCCTGTATCTTCACTAACCACAGTTGCTCCAGTCAAAGTGGCAATATCGGCCAACATTTCTTTCCTGCGATCGCCAAATCCAGGGGCTTTAATTGCTAAAACATTGAATGTTCCACGAAGTTTGTTGACAACCAGAGTTGTCAAAGCTTCACCTTCAATTTCATCAGCAATAACAACTAAGGTTTTACTTACCTTTACAAATTTTTCCAAAAAAGGAAGCAAATCGGCAATGGAGGAAATCTTTTTGTCAGTTAATAAAATATATGGATCATCCATGTCAGATTCCATTCTGTCGGCATTGGTTACAAAGTAAGCAGAAGCATAACCCCGGTCAAACTCCATGCCTTGTTTGTATTCAATTTCAATATCCAGTCCCTTACCTTCTTCAACGGTTACAACT
The DNA here is from genome assembly GCA_038062745.1 of Patescibacteria group bacterium. Lineage (GTDB taxonomy): Bacteria > Patescibacteriota > Microgenomatia > UBA8517 > UBA8517 > JBBTWO01. The sequence continues at coordinate 62,728 of JBBTWO010000012.1, forward strand.
CCATCTTTGCCAACCTTTTCTAAAGCCTCAGCAATTTTAGTTCCGATTGAAGCGTCCCCTGCTGAAACTGTAGCAACTTGAGTTATTTCTTCACTACCTTTAATTGGTTTGGCAATTCTTTTCAATTCTTTCATTACCTCAGCCACTGCCAGCTCAATCCCCTTCTTCATAATCATGGGGTTTGTTCCAGCAGTCACATTTTTGAGTCCTGCTTTGCTTATTACATATGCAAGCAAGGTTGAAGTTGTTGTTCCATCTCCTGCATTATCGTTAGTTTTGCTGGCTGCTTCCTTAACAATCTGTGCTCCCATATTTTCATATGGATCTGATAGTTCAATTTCTTTGGCAACAGATACCCCATCATGAACAATGGCTGGAGCTCCCCACTTTTTGTCCAAAGCAACGTTTCTACCCTTTGGTCCAAGTGTAGTCACAACTGCTTTTGCAACAGTTTCTACACCAATAAGTAATGATTTTCGTGCTTCATCCCCAAATTTTAATTGTTTGCTCATTTTATTTATCTCCCAACTCGCTTGACTTGAATTCTTCTATAACTTTTTTCCACCAAGTTCCAAAACGCTCATATGCGGCCGTATTTGAAATTAGATTGTTTCGCCTCAAAAGTTCACCATTCTTAATTATTTCCTTTGCTTGATTAGAAAATCCTAAATCAAAAACTGCTTCAAGAGCAGAGTCCATTGCCACAGCTGCGGTTGCTTCTGGTGAAGAATAATCTGGATGTTGCTTCATCCATACTTCTCTATTGGTTACAAGTCTTTCTCTAAATCCTTCTATTTTTGCCATTTTAGTCCTCTGATTCTAAATCAAACTTTCCCAACTGAAAAGATCTAACTACTTGATCCCAGTACTCTCCAAACCGTTCATAAGCAACAGAATTCTGAATAAGTTTAGCTCTCCTACCGATTTCATCTAAATACATTTTTTCCATTCCTTTTATTTTTCCACTTGTAAAAAGGTTTGCAAGGTTCTCCCGATATGAATCTAGTGCAACAGCCGCCGTTGCCTCTGGTGAAGAATAATCAGGATTACGATCAAGAAAATTCTCCCTGTTTTTCATCAATATACCTCTAAAACCTTCTACTATCATAGTTGAATCTCCGTTGCTAATATATCTTCAAATTTTACAAATAGATAATCTTTACCATTCATTTTTACTTCATTTCCACCCCATTTTTTATAAATTACAACATCTGCAGGTTTCACAGGAGAAGCTTTTGTACCTTTTTCTGTTACTTCTACATCTCCAATTGCGATTACAGTTCCCTTTTGAGGTTTCTCACTAGCAGAGTCTGGAAGATAAATTCCTGAAACAGTTTGGGTTTGGGCACTAACTGGCTCAATTAAGATATATCCGGCAGCAGGTCTTAAATTAATTTTGCTGGAAGTTACTTTTGCCATATTATTTGTGACTATAGGAAATTTACCAATTGTCGTTGGCATTGTCAAGTCTTGACTGCTTATTTAATAGCGCCATATTTACTTTTGGATTTTATTGATGTATAAGACTTCAAATGACAGAATTTGAAAAACAAGCAAATCTTTGTATGACTGCAGAGGAAATCGTAGGTAGTGAGGTAAGACAAGCACTCCACTCAGCTTTTAAAACAAATGGCTCTGAACCAACAGATGCTGAAAAAAAGCAAATAGACAATGTTTCCAGATGGATAGAACGAAGAAACAATAGAGTTTACACCTTGCTAAACAGTACTCACTACAAAGCACCAGAAGAAATAATCACTTATTTTGAAAGTGTTTATTACAGAGGAGGTCTCAGGGAAGCTTTAATCGACGGTGGGGATCTTAATGGACAAGAACGCAGAAAATTTGGTGAAGCTTTTCTATGTATTGAAACCGAGCAAT
>JBBTWO010000013.1:0-7571 GCA_038062745.1 Patescibacteria group bacterium
GCTTGCCAAACCAGAGCCATGGCTTTTAATCCGAAAGCAAGATAATGAATGGGTTGATCAAGCTACACATCTCGTCGCTGTTGTAAATGCACCAAGCCATGGTGTTGGAATGGAGATTGAGCGTGCAATTTTAAAACCTCAAAGAGGATTAAATGAAACACCAATTCTCTGCTTAATCCATGAAACACTTTTAGACAAACTTTCTTTTATGGTTAGAGGAGTATCAGAGGATGAGCACCCTAGTTTTCATTTGAAAACTTATACTAATCTCCAAGAAGCACAAAACACAGTTCACGATTTCCTCATTGGTAATTTATAAATCTGAGAATATAAAAAGTGTTCAATTTCCACTTGTTGGGTCTGGAGTTCCAGGAGTTGATGTAGGTGCAATTGTTGGAGTTTCAGTGGGAGCGGTAGTTGGAACAGGTGTTTGGATTGGTGTTGCAGTAGCTGTTGGAATTGGTACTGGTGTTGTTGGAAGAACTTCCAGATCTTGCACATCTGAAACTATGAGGAGTTTTTGTTTTGCATTGTAACTTCCTGTTGCCAGTATTCTTCTTCCCACAAGAGTTGTTAGATTTAAGTTTTCTGGAATTTGTAATGTTACAGCTTCGTCAGATGATGTCAGCAAGAAAAATTTGACAGGAATGGTTGATGTCTTTTTCAATGTTCCTTTTATGGCAGTTTCTCTCCAATCAGCAGGAGTTGGTGTTGGGCTTTGTTGAACAACAACACTGTTGCTTTTTACTTTAATCCAAGGAAAAGCAAAAGGAAGGACTACTCCACCTAAACCAAAAGCAAGAGAAAAAGCAATTAATGCAACTCCAAAAACAGTCACCGGTTTGGCAGTAATTTTTATAGTTGTTCCTTCATGTGCCATAATTCTCTTCCACCAATATTTAATGTACACAAGCGGATTTGCGGTTGAAATTTTTTCTGTTCTTTGGGCAGTGACAACAATTGCGGGAACTTGTTGTTTTGGAGGTTGAGTTTGGTTGTTGTTATCCATGGGCAGGAATAGTTAATTACATTTAAGTTTAAAACCAGTAATATAAAGAAGCAATAGCACACTCTTCCCTAATCTTCAGCATTTTGCTACAATACACTTTAAGATGGCAAAAAAGGGGGCACGAGAAATAGTAGCAATGGTTTGTTCTGTGTGTAAAGCACAAAACTATGTGACCATGCGAAACAAGGTAAATATGCAGGTTAAAACTGGAGAAACCAAGCTCAACTTAAAGAAATTCTGTAAAAACTGTAAAAAGTCCACTCCCCACAAAGAAACTGCAAAACTAAAGTAAATCACCTTACATACTTTGGCAATCTGTTGTTTATCGCGTCCCACAACTCTTCGTCTGTGATGGAACCAAAACCATTAGAAATCGTATGCTGACCATTCCTGTAGAATTTACCACCACCCGTTACACAAACCATTTCCTGATCTAAAATTATTTCCTCATCTTCAGCCGCCTCAAGCACCTCATAGTGTCTCCTGTCGCAATCCCCAACCTCAAAAACTATTCGCTCAACTACACCAATATCCGGCCGTGAAAAATCAAGAAGGTGGATATATGTGACACAATCTGAATCATCATCTGTTTCAATAGAATGAAATCTTACTCTTCGATTGCCTTCTTTGTCTCTTATTGGAACAAAATCATCACAGTCTTTTCTTCTTTCTCCCATATGGACAGTATTTTAGCTTAGTTACTTTCAGATATCTATGTCCTTAAGGTATAATAGCTAAAGCCAAAGGGGTGTAGTTAAATGGTATAACATTTCTCTCCAAAAGAAATATTGGGGGTTCGATTCCCTCCACCCCTGCCAGCAGAGATTTCTGGTCTGGGGAGGTGGCAATGCGGGTTTTGCCACCGAGAGAAAAGACCGAGTGGAAGCCCTTTTTGTAGGTACATTTAATTCGTTTATTGAAAAGAAAGAAGTTCGAGCCGACACTTTTTGCGAAGTCAACTTGTTTAAATTGCAATTGTCTGTTTTTCAAGTTTTTTGACTCTTTTTTCAAGATTGTCAAATTCTTCAATTGTGGGAGAGTCATCTTCCAAACTGGCAATTTGCAAACCAAGTTTATCAATTCTTGCACCATTTTCTTCCACCTTTTCTTCCACTCTTTTAATATCCTCACGAATTGAAGTCTGACCATCTAATATAGACTGAAGTATTTTATTATCTGACATAGAGCCATTATTAAACTTTCGCAAGAAAAAGTAAACACCCAAACTTGTACAGATTTGCACAGCAAATCTCTCCTGTAAAGGAAAATGCCGGAGGCATTCTCTCCCCACGCGCAGCAAAACAATCCTCCGAAAGTAGTGAGACTGAGTTAGCACGAGTCGCAAAACGGAGTTCGAGTTTGTTCGAAAAATGCTGCCCGCCGAGATCTTTCGCGTTCGCGAAATAATCCCTCTTTAATGATATCTTGACTTTGGTTATTTTTATAGTTATATTTCCTACATAATATGTCAGTTCATGAAAGAAAGTTTGATACTTACCAAAGTTGGGATGAAATTTTTAAATCTGAAGATGACAAGGTACTTCAGTTCAAAGATTTTCTTCAAGAAAGTAGGGATGCATACTCTTCAAATAACTCATTGGCTGGCGAAGAAACTCAGACAGATCCCATAACGGGAGTGCAAACTATTTATTTATAGAAGACGTGATGGGGGCTACAAATCTATCTCGCTACTTCCTAATGGTAATGTAGAAACAAGATTTACATATCCTGGACAATTTGGACAAACAGATCATACTCACACTATTGTTCCTGATGCCGGTAGCAAAGACCACAATTGGAAATATGACTCTATTTGCGAATTAAAAGAGCAAGCCAGACAAGTTGCAAAATCTGATTCAGAGGATTCTGATTTAAGTTCTAGAATTAGAGATCTGGTTTTCTATTTGACAGGTAAACCAGCAACGAAAGGATGGGAGCAGACAATGCTCGGTCTTCCAGCAACCCCTATAAGAGTTGGTTTCAAAATTTATCCCCAAGAAATATTAGAGGAAACTATGTCTTTAATAGAACAGTCAAAAAAATAATTTCCCTTCTGATTTGCATACCGTAAATAGTTGGATTTTTTAGGGTAAAAATTTATTGCTTGAAACTTTATAGTATGGAATAAATAGTACTTCAGTTTCATTTAATACATCTGCCATATCAGATCCTAAATGGACAATATATGCTTTTGATGGCTTATATTTACCCAAAAAAGATTTAAATGAACGAGTAGTCCCAGGTTGTTTCAATTCCGTATATTTTACTTCAAGTGGGATTACTCCAGTTCCAGTATTAATCACAAAATCTACCTCTGCATTGTCTTTTGTTCTCCAAAAGTGAATACCGTTGACTGGTATATCATTAACCAGTCGTAACATACTAAATATCGCATTTTCAAAAAGGTGGCCAACTAACTCATTTGGAATTAACGGTAATCCAAACAATCCAAGTAGATAGTTTCTTAATCCTAAATCAACAAAATAATAAATAGGCGCTTTGGTAATTTCTGATCTAATATTTCGATAAAACGGCGTAACTTTTTTAATGACAAATGTTTCCTCCAAATACCACAAATAGTGCTGAATTGTTTTATTTGATATTCCAATTGTTGCTGAAAGTTCATTAACATTTACCAAACTCCCAATTTGTGATGCTAATACTTTAAGTAAATTTGTAAATGCATCAGGCTTTTCAACTTTAAGAAGCAAAGTTATATCTTTTTCAATATAGCTTCTATAAATTTCCTCTATTTCAGTCTTTTTCTTATCAACTGTTTCTGCCAGAACAATCCTTGGATATCCTCCATACATCAAATATTCTTCAAAAAAATGCTTTGTTTTATTTTTTTCAATATCAAAAAAACTTTCTAACCTGTCCTCATATTGGTAATTTGTCCTGAAATTAACAAATTCTTCAAAATTAATCGGTTCAATTTCAAAAATTTGCTTTCTTCCTGCCATTGACTCTTTAATTCTTGCTTTTAAATCAAGGCTTCCAGACCCTGAAAGAATAAATTTGTACGGTAAATTCATGTCATAGATTCCCTTCAAGAATAGTCCAGCATCAACCTTTCTTTGAATTTCATCAACAAATATATATGCCCTGGAGTTTCCAACTTGCAACTTGATGTAATTTATAAGAACACTTTGCGAAACAAAGAACTTACTGTCTTCATCAATATCTAGATTAAGGAAAACCGTTTTTTCTCCTCTTACCTGAAGGGTCTCCCTCATTTGTCTCATAAGATAAGTCTTGCCAACCTGACGCGGACCTATTAAAAAAGTCATTTCTGGTTGTTCCAGGTGTTTTTCTAGTTCTGGCAATATACTTCTTTTAATTGACATACTTCTATTTTAGTACCATTTTTTAGTAAGTCAAGTAACAAATAAGTGGTCTTTGGCGTAGCCAAAAAGACGAGCCGGGACTGGAAGCGAACCACTACTTGCACTCTCGACGTTAAGCCTTCACTTGTTTCATCCACAGTTGCTAAATAGTATAATTTAACTTAAGAACAAGTGTATGAAGCGCTTTTTTAAAAAACATAGCCTACTCTTAGTTGCAGGTATCATATTTTTAGCTTTTGCAGGCCTTATTGTGGCCAAAAATACCCCTCAAACTATTCAAAATATACTTCCTAACCAAGTAGTGGAAGGTGAAAAAACAGTTCTATCAGTCCAATCTGGCCAAGCCACCATAAAAAGAGGCTCTGAAGAGATTATCGTTTTGGAAAACAAAGATGAAAATGTTACCACAGGAGACACATTAACAACCGCACAAAAAAGTATTGCAACTGTGCGCTATCCAGGAGGAACGGTTGTCAGGCTAGCCCCTGATTCAAGCTTAACTTTGGCTGATGACAACACAACAACTAACCTTATACAAACAACTGGAACCATTTTTGTTAGATTTACTAAAGTTTTGGGTATCCAAGAAGAAGTAAATGTAGAAACGCCAACTGCTGTAGCAACAGTCAGAGGAACAAAATTGGTAAGCAGGATTGACGCTAAATTAAATGAAAGCAAATTCATTTCGATTGATCATGAATTTGATGTTTACAAAAAGGACGAAATAACCAAAAAGAAATTAGAAAACACAAAACAAATCTTAAAGGCAGGCCTTCAGGCACAAATTGGCAAAAAGGGAGTGGTGGCAATTGCCAAACAGGTTTTAACTGATGAAGAAAAAAGATGGATTGAGTTAAACAAAGATACACTTGACGGAGAGACAAAAATAGATATTTTAAAAGAAATTGTTAGTAGATATTTTGCTTCCCCTTCGCCAAGTCCAAAACCATCAGGAACTCCCAAACCAACTATAGCCCCAGTATCTTACGTTCAAGGCATGTTTGGAACTGGCTATAATTCAGCCTTTGTTAAAACTGAAGCGGGAGATTTTAAATTATCGTGCTATGGAGCTCCCCAAGGAACAAAAGTTATAACTGATTCTGCAAGTGAGTCGGACTGTAAAACTGATTGCCCAGTTTTACCTCTGGCTGATTATGCCAATAGAAATGGTGGTGTAGCAGCCATTAATGGCATGTACTTTTGCCCGGCTGATTACCCAGCTTGCGCGGACAAGAAAAACTCCTTTGATACGCTGTTTTTTAATTCCAGAGTAAAAAGATACCTTAACAGCGACAATAATGTCTATAGCAATATTCCATTTCTAGTAATCAATGCCGATGGTTCTCCAAGATTTGTTGGTAGAAGTTCTGAATGGGGACGGGACACATCCATTCAAGCTGGAACAGCTGGCAATCCAATGCTTGTTTCTGGAGGCAATATTGCAGTTGTTGAAGGCAATCTAGATGACAAACAAAGAACTGTAAAGAGTAATCGCGGTGCTTTTGTCCAGAAAGTCCCCAATATTTATTTATGTATAACGGGGGGTGCAACGGTTATGGATTCAGCCCGTGTATATAAAGCCTTAGGGGTTGATAATGCAATAAACATTGATGGTGGTGGTTCCTCTGCCCTTTGGGTGGCGGGCAGTTACAAATATGGCCCTGGAAGAAACATCCCTACAGCCATTATTTTCGCCAGATAGACCTAAAATATGATTAAAGGCATTTTCCACAAACTACTCTTGCCAGCTTTAGCCATTGCCACCATACTTTCGCTTGCCCTTGTTGCAGGATTGTTTTCTGTTTGGCAGGAAAAATTGGCTGATAATTTGTTCTTACCTAAAAAACCAAGTGATGAGATAATAATTATTGCAATTGACGATGATTCACTCCATAGCCTTGGTCAGTGGCCATGGGATAGAAAAATCCATGCGCAACTATTATCAAAAATTAAAACTTCCCAACCAAAGATAATTGGTTTAGATATTTCTTTCTTTGAGTTTTCCAATCCCCAAAGTGACCAAGAACTGGCTCAACAACTAGACAAAAATGTCGTCATTGCAGCAGAAACCAAAGGCAGACAAACCATTGAACCAATTGAAATATTTGGCACTATTGCCCAAACAGGCATTACCAACACCATCGTTGACCCCGATGGTGTAACTAGAAAAATAAATTTGAAAGATAGTTTTGCTTGTGTAATTACAGGTTCTGCAGGGTGTTACCCTGCAGGGCAGATGCGGATTAATTTTGTTGGTGAACCACAAAGTTTTGAAACTATTTCCTTTGCTGAGGTCTTAGAAAATGACTTTGATACCACTATTTTTAACGGTAAAATAGTTTTGGTAGGCGCCACTGCCAACGATTTGCACGATACCCAAATTGTACCAACTTCCCATGGAGCGCCAATGTCAGGAGTTGAAATTCATGCTAATGCAGTCCAAACCATACTGACTGAAAAATTTCTACTTGAAGAAGAAAAACTAGCAACTATTATTACGCTTTTAATCCTAACCATAATAACTATTGGTGTTTGTTCATCTGTACGCATAAAAATTGGCTTGGGGATCAGTCTAACTTTAATTATTGTCTACTATATGTACGCATTCTGGTCTTTTGATCAAGGCGTAATTCGAAACCTAATCTATCCCCCACTTACCATAATCATCTCCTTTGTTTCTTGCATCGTCCTAAAGTATTCAACCGAATCCAAACAAAAAAGATTCCTGCGTAAAGCTTTTTCTCATTATGTATCAGAAGATGTAGTCAAGGAAATTGTAGCCAACCCAGACAAGTTAGTTTTGGGGGGTGAGAAAAAAACTGTTACAGTACTTTTTTCAGATATCCAAGGCTTTACTACTATTTCTGAAAAAACTCAACCTGAAAAGTTAACTAGTTTGTTAAACGACTACCTAACACACATGACCAATATCATCCTGGCAAATACAGGTGTTGTTGATAAATTCATTGGCGATTCTGTTATGGCCTTCTGGGGGGCACCGCTTGCCGAACCAGATCATGCCTATAAGGCGTGTTTGGCAGCCCTTGCCATGCAGCGGGTTAAAGTCGGTAAGTTTAATACTAGAATTGGTATAAACACTGGCGAGGTAATTGTTGGCAATATGGGAAGTGACACTAGGTTTGATTATACCGTTCTTGGTGACACAGTAAATATAGCTTCCAGACTTGAAGGGCTAAATAAAGAATACAAAACCA
>JBBTWO010000013.1:7671-14853 GCA_038062745.1 Patescibacteria group bacterium
TAGCCATCTTTAAAAAGAATATCTTTTGCAAATTTTTTCTTCATTTTTTGAGTATCAACATAATAAGCATTACCAATATATGCTTTCTTGTTTTTGGCGTCTGTGCAGGTATCAACTACAATTATTAATACATCTTCTGCTTTTAATTTCTTGGCCACACTTGCTGCTCCACCCAAATCTTTTTCCTCAAAATTTGTTAAATATACCTCCGTGTTGGTTTTTCTAGCTGCCTGGTAAGCTACAAAAACACCAGCAAAATTATCTACCAAGCCATTTAAGTTATGATTATCAAGGTGAATAAATTTCACTGGCTTGGCCAAGTCAAAGTGAGCTGAGAGAATTATTTTCATTTTTTCTTAAATTTATTTTTTGTCATTTCCCAAATCTTTTTTTCCTGATACATATAATTATTATCTATCTGATTGGAATATTCCATTCCAACAATTGGTTTAGGAGTCAATTTACCAATATACAAACTGGTGTGCGCCTTGCCCAAAAAACCAACAAAGTGAGCCGCAGTCCACAAGCTTGGCAATCCAGTGTGATAAATATTCCAGTGTTTGTCTTTTCTCCTATACCTTCTTAAATCTCCGTACGGATATGCAAGTGTTTCAAGTCCGGTACTAATTGCTTGTTTTTCGCCATCTATCCTCCACATCCCCAGATTGGAAATTTTTTCGAGCCTTTTTTCTCTTCTGGTCATTTCGATATATGTCTGTTCATCGTATTCAGACATTTTTTGAAAGTCTTTAGCCTTTGGATAATTTGCCTGGCTAAATTTTTTGTAATCAGTATCGATTTTGACAATCTTACTTCCGGCAAACTCAACTGATAATAGGTTTCGTTTTTTACTGTCCAACATATGGACTGAATAACCATTCTGAAATGGATACTTAACACAAAGAACTTTAAGTTTCTTAATGAGCATTTTTATGTCTTCTAAATTTCCACAGTCAAAAAACATAAAAACAATAAAATTTGACCATAACGGACCGTAAAGTTTTTCCTTTATAAACAGCTCATCAACAAACTGGACAAAATTGTCGTTTTCGAGAGTTCCAAAGGCCGGACCCCATAAACATAAACCAGGATAGGAAAAAAAAGTAGATTTTCTTCCACTTAAATTTGCTTTTACTAATCTATGGCCGTATTTTGATTTTTGTGCCAACTTATCATTATCACCGTCTTCTTCGGTATGCAAAAAGGCTATTTCCCCTTTGGTGTTTTTGGAAATAAGCGTTTGACAACCAGCATCAATTTCTTTTTGCAGAAAAGCTGATTCAGCCAAACACAACCCTGAACCTTTTGAAAATCCTTCTAGGGCATCAATATATCTTTGGGCATAATTTTGGCTATTTATTACTAGATTGCCTTTCTTGGCAATGTTTTTAATTACTTCCAAGTCTGCCAAAGCTGCTGCCAGATGCTTGCCATTACCTTTGTCTTTTTTAAGTCTTTCGTTAAGCGATTGGTGAATAACTTTTTTGGTTTTTTGGGCATATTCTGAGGCTAAATCATGGATATTCTTGGCCGAAATGGTAATTATTTCTGAATCAGAAAAGCCGTGAACTGTGATTGAAGTCTTTGAAAAAAACATAAACTATTCTAGCACTTAGAAAGACCTATAACTATAGTTAATTTCAGGCTATTGGAGAAACTTGGCATATTTTGAGAGCATGGAAAGCAAAAAATCTGAAAAAGTAATTCCATGCATGGCCAGGACTTCGGTCATTGGCAACCCCAGATCAGGACCTATGGCCGTATTTGGATTTGAATCCGTAAAGTAAGGCGTGTTGGTTGACTCCTCCACTCGAACATCAAATTTGGCGTAATCCTTGTGGTACAAACCATTAAATGCCCTAACTGCCAAAGTCCTAATTTTTTGGGCAAGCGGTTCCTCAACTAGTTTATATTGATACGCTTTTATGTCATCATAAGACTCGAAACTTGTAAAAAAGTGCTTGCCATCTGGTTTTTTGCGAAAGATTTTCTCAGCCATAAAAACATGGTTTTTGGCTCCATCGTCAAAAACTACTACTGTTACTTCTGGCCCATCAACAAATCGTTCAACAATAACTGGTAATTTATAGGTTGAAATCATCTCGTCTACTGCACCCTGGGCGTCTTTAACTGTTTCTTTAACAGCTTTGTTGCCAATTCCAACACTTCCCCCGCCTTCATTAAGTTTCACAATTAAGGGCAACCCCAAATTTTCATCGATTGCAGTTCCAGCCCTGCGAACAAACTGAAAAGCAGGAGTAGGAACATCGTAACTGGCCAGCATTCTTTTGGTGAAGTTTCTATTGTTGCCAATAACCAAGCCCTCCATCCCTGCCCCAGTATAGGGCGTTTGGGATAATTCTAAAGCTGCAGGAACAGAAGTTTGCAAACTGTCTTTTCCCCGAAGCGTATCTACAAGATTTAAAACTACATTTGGCTTATCAACCAATAACTTAGTCAGTAAATAATTGTCTCCAGGATATAGTTTTGCTGGGACTCCAAGGCCTAAAAGTAATTTTTCAATGTCTTGCGCCCGCTCTTCAACTTCAATTTCCCCATCGTATGCTTGTTGAGTGGCAAACATATCGCGTTCAACATGGGAATAAGCAACGGCAACTAACCGTAGACGTTTGAGTGCGTCTTTATCTATGGGCAGTTTGATCTTCACAATATCAGTGTAAACTGTCCTTCATCCATTTTGCAATACATAAGCCGTGTTGCCACTTAGTTTAATTACAGCTTGCCATTTTTCACTTCTTCGCAAACCTTTGTTTGGATGAATCACAGATATGCTTACAAATACCCCTCTAGTATTTTCATATAGTTCTCTGACTTCAAAACGCTCCCCTTGACCCAACAAATGATTATAAGACGTATTAACAGCATCACAAAGAATGTCTCTTCTGGTAAGAGATTTAATTTTTTCACTCTGTTTTTGACGTAAACATTTTGCTGGCCAAGGTAAATCCTCTATTTCTACCTGAGTCTCTTGAATTTCTCCTTCAATTGGCTGAGAAACTATAAAATGACAGCCATCTGCTACAAATGTTTTTGTGTTTTCAAATCCTTTTGGGTGAAGATAGTTGATTCTATGTTTTCTGGTAGTACCTTGTCCTATTTCTGACAACCATCTGATATGCTGACCACCAACTTGGCGACACACTTCTATAGCAACACAAGATGCCTCAGGCTTTAAAACACTTGAGTATGGATCAATAATGTATGTTTGTTGTCTTGACAATAAACCTTTTAAATCTTTACCAGCCACTATTTCATCCATAACAAAAATTATTCCCGAAAAGCAATTTAAATAATCTGGTATACCTACAATATTTCCAGTGGCAGGAAAGTCCAAAAATTCTATTTTCTCGGTTTTGTCAATTCTAAAAAGTGATTTATTACCTTGTCTGGTGAAATCTTCAACTACATAGTCCCCTTCCCGTAATTCAATTCCTTGGCTTTTAATTCTAGCAACATACTGTCTATATTCAGCTTGGAGTAATTGTTCTGGGGTGGGTGGAAATACTTTAATTTCCATTTTCCCACCAAAATCAGTAAAGGCCAATTGTCTTTCGGGCATTAATTTTTGTTTTGGGTAGACAGGAGGGAGTATCTACCTTTTTTGAAGAAGAAACTCTCTCTAGTCTACATTTTCCTCTAAAATGACTAGATTATTGGTTTCTTTGGACATCTGAAACTATAGTAAATAATTTTTAGATATAGGTCAAGGGGCTATTTACTTTTCCAGGGGGTTGTATGTAATAGTGCGAATGTTTTCAACTAGCCTTTGGGCAAATTCAGCTGGCTTTAAATCTGAAGGATACAAAATTATCCCAGCCTCTGCCATACCGGTCAATGCAAACTTTAGTTTTTGATCTATATCTAAAATCCTTTGGCCCTCTGGTTTACCATCATTTTCAATCATAAGTTCACTAACAGACTTCAAGACGTCAGGCAGTTGAACGATTTCTCCACTAGGAAAAAAGCCATGCAGGCTATTAATATACCTTCCAGTTTTCTCTTGATCCATAAACTGGATGTCCTCTAGCCTAACTTGACCAATAATGACGTGCAAACTAGTGCTAATTCCTGTGTCATTTTCAACCATTGGATGCAAAGTATACCAAAGTTTATGGTAAAATAGCACTACCTAAATATAAGAAAGGGGTGATTTTTTTATGGTAATGGTTTCCAAGAAAAAAGGCGAATCGGACGACAGACTAATATCAAGGTTTAAGAAGAAAGTTCTTTCTTCTGGAGTTCTAGTGGAATACAGAGAACGCGAGCGACACAAGAAAAACTCTGAAAAAAGAAAAGAACAATTATATAGGGTTAGACACAATATTGAACTTGAGAAGAAAAGAGATCACTGATTACCCCTTTTTTAGATATATTTTCTGACAAACAATTCCCGGTGGAAGGAAGTTTTTCCGTGCTGAGAAATAGCTTCTCTGTGGCTTTTGGTTCCATAGCCCTTGTTGTCTTCCCAACCATACATCTGGTATTTTGGCTCTTGTGCCAGAGTTGTCATTAAGTTGTCTCTATACACCTTGGCGACAATAGATGCAGCTGCAATTGAAACTGACAGACTATCTCCTTTTATAATTGGTTTCTGTCTATTTTTTGACAATCCCTTTACATTGGGAATATAAAATGCATCTAACAGCAGGTAGTCAATTTGCAAAGTTTTTTGTATTTTTGCTACTGCTTGTCGGACAGCAATCTCAGTGGCCTTTTTGATGCCAAGTGTATTGATTAGGTGTACTGAGGCTGTTCCGGTTGCACAGATAAGTGCGTTGTTTTGTATCCATAAGTTGGCTTTTTCTCTTTGTTTTGTGGACATTTTTTTGCTGTCTCTGATTACAACTTCAATAGTTTTCACGCTCCTAATAAACTCCGAATCAAAAACCACACACCCAGCAACAACAGGTCCTGCAAAACAACCTCTACCCACTTCATCAATCCCCGCTAATATAGTATGGCCTTTTTCTAAAAGCTTAAGCTCATATGCAAAATCGGGTAGAAGCATTTAGCTCAAAGTATACCATTGTCAGGATGTCCTTTTGGTTGTATAATTTCGCTTGTCCCATGAGATCAATAATAAATTATTTTATTGGAGTCAAGGAAGAACTGTCTAAAGTAATCTGGCCCAAAGCAGCGGTAGTTGCGAAATTGACACTCATAGTCTTTATTATTTCTCTCGGGGTTGGAGCCTATCTGGGAGTACTAGATTTAGGTTTTGTCAAACTAGTAGAATTAGCTATAAAATAGACCAAATTTAACATGGACGATCACCAAGACATCAAAATATTAGAACGAGGTACCGGCAAGAAAAAAATTCCGGGACACATTGTTATTTCCAAAACCGACGACCCAAAAGCTAAGTGGTATGTTGTTCATACTGCTTCTGGCCACGAAATCCGAGTTTCTGAAACCTTAAGACAAAGAGTTGAATCTATGGAACTAATGGATCGTGTTTTCGAGCTTCTTGTCCCGACCCAAGACAGAGTTGTAGTCAGAGGGGGTAAAAAATCTACTGTTAAAGAGAAAATTTTCCCAGGCTACTTACTTGTAAAAATGATTTTGGATGATGCAGTCTGGCTTGCCGTTAGAACTACTCCTGGAATTACAGGATTCGTTGGAACTGGCAGTCAACCAACTCCCCTAGTAGAATCAGAAGTTGCCAACATTCAAAAATTCGTCTCAGCTCCAGCACCAAGATATAAATCAAAGTTGTCAATTGGAGAAGCAGTTAAGATTACTGATGGACCTTTCACCGATTTCCTGGGAACAATTCATGAAGTAGATGAAGAAAAAGGTAAAGTAAAGGTTCTTGTTTCAATCTTTGGTCGTGAAACTCCAGTAGAATTAGACTTTTTACAAGTACAAAAAGTGTGAATCTTCCACGAGCTTTATGCTCGAGGTTTTCTAGCGATAAAGGCCACAGAATCACCACTTGCTATTTGTTGACCAAACCGCAAAACTTTATTGGCATCAGATCCAACATACGATTCAATTATTTCCCAGCCTGCTTTCTCTAAAAGCTGTTGTGTATTTTGTGAGTATACTTGTGCAGGTTCGCGGTGTGTTGGTACTCCAACATCAAAAATAACTAATTTTCCATTCTCCTTTACAGCCTCCAACCATATTTTTAACATTTGTTCCCTATTTGTTGTTTTAGGGTCACTAAGCACATCTTTTGCAAATACCAAATCAACAGATTCATCTGCTAGAAATTTTTTTGAGACATCAGTTTCAATTCCTACCACTTCATGAAAAATTGCCTCTTTTCCTTCTTGTAATGATCTTCTGGAATATTTATCCGCCAATAATACTCTGGCACTTGGAGAAACTAAATCAGCTCTTAGAAGCTCAACAAACGGATTTTCTCCAGGACCCATTTCAACAATTATTTGTGATTTATCCTCAGACATCAGATAATGCTTCGACAACACCTTCCAGCACAGCACTAAATTTTGCTAATACATGTTTTTGACGTTCTGTAAGCACTAGATGTAAAGCAATGAAATCTTCCGCAGCCAGTTGATCAGAAATCTGCATCATTTCTCCAATTTCTTCAGTGGTTATATAACCATCAGGTCTATTATGTGATTCAAAAGAGTTAATTAATCTGTCACTTATCATGTATTTTTTGGTTCCTGGGCAACAAGTGCCGGATTGATGATTTCTGGTAATTCATCAGCTTTGAAAATTGCTCTAGCAGACGTTTGTGCGCCCATTGTTCTGTAATCAGCAAATCTTTCTCCAAATACTCTGGCGCGATAACCTAAATATTGTCTATCTCTATCAGTCCATTGATTTAATTCTGCCAACTCATCTACTTTATCTTTACTTGAACTCTTCAGATCTTGAGTTCTTACATTTGTCAAACTGCTTATTAAGAATGCAAATTGAGAATCAAGAGTTTTCTGTCTATCATCTGAGATATCTTCAAAAGTATCTACTTGTGCTGGAGTTTCTTCATCCATATACAGTCGTATTGTAGTACATTCTGATTGACAAAAACAACTAACGAGGCATAATTAAGCTAATGAGTCTGCCTGAATTCTCAAACACAAATACTACTTACTCTGAGCCTGATTTTGTTTCCAATGATGGATTAGATAAAAACACATTTCAATTAATAGGAACGGCGTGGAGTAATTCCAATAAACAACAAAA
>JBBTWO010000014.1:0-15955 GCA_038062745.1 Patescibacteria group bacterium
CCAATCTAAGGCAACAATTTTACCTTAAGTGGTGCACTTCGTTTTAGAACCTATCTGACCGACTAAATCGTCCTCAAACCCTAACCTCGATATCCAGAGGTATTTTAGAAGAATATGGGATACTCATTGGAAAAGTAAAAAATAAATAGCCCTAATTTACGCCTTTTTCCGGACAACGAGCGTGTGGTACGAAACTGAATTTTTGAATTGCTCTTTTAGATGGTGTTGTTGGGCTAATTGAGGTATTCCGGTCGATTTGCGCCCAACTTGGCTGGGGGACAGGGATTTGAACCCCGATAGGCAGATCCAGAATCTGCAGTCCTACCATTAGACGATCCCCCAAAGATAAACAACCCTATTTTACCTCACATTATGGTATAATGCTCTTACAAGCTGCTTCGAGGCTGGAGATTTCCTCCTTTTGACATGAGCTTAGTCTAAAAATAGAAAGGAGGGGAATAAATTAAATGAAAAAATTATATGTAGGTAATTTACCTTACACAGCAACCGGTGATGACTTAAATCAACTTTTCTCCCAAATAGGAGTAGTTCTATCTGCAGTTATCATTAATGACAAATTTACTGGTAGATCCAAAGGATTCGGTTTTATTGAGATGGAAGACGATGCGAAAGCAGAGGAAGCTATCAAAAAATTCAACGAATACGATATGGAAGGCCGAAAATTAGTTGTTAACGAAGCTAGACCACAAGAAAAACGTGAGTTTGGAGGTGGAGACAGAAATAGAAGCTTTGGTGGAGACAGAAGAGGTGGAAGTGATTCACGAGGTGGATATGGTGGTGGAAACAGAAGGTTTGGAGGCGACAGATAATCTATGAGTAGCACTTGCACCAGATGTGGAAAACAGCGCGTGGTAATTAAAACTTGGACCGAAATTGTCGGAACAGCTAAAATTACTCGTACTGAGAATGAATGTCCAGATCTTGAGTGTCAAAAGGCTGTTAATAGTGGAATCGCCAGACAAAAACATCAAAGAGATATTCAAGAAAAAGAAAAACAACAAAGAGAATTGGAAAGATTAAACCTAAAAAGAAATATTTCCTGAAGCTAAAAATAGCCTTTAAAAAGTTATTTAGCTTTCTTCTTCAAGTTTAGCAATTTCTTGTTTCAGGCTACCCGTAATATCTCTTAGTACCATGACTTCAGAATGTCGAAGTTCTGATTGTGCGCTTTCGTGCACAACCCCCCTATAACCTTTCATTTTGTAAGCCAACTTTTCTTCATATTTGGCCAATTTCTCTTTTAATTCTTGGAGTTTTTCTGTTTTGTTAATCGTTTTATGCGTCATAAGATAGCATTATACACGCTTAGGATGTAGAATAGCTGTTGCTTAAGAAAGATGTTCAAATTTGTTAAAACCAAGAAATTTCTAATTTTAGCTACAATAATAATTGCTGTCTTAGGTGGTGGATTTTTAATCTATAAGAAAAACACCAAAGAGACAAATCGACAGAAGTTTGCTGTTAAAGAGGGTGAGGTCGAAGAAGAACTGATTCTGTCTGGAACTATTTGGGCAGATGAATATGTAAAGCTGAACTTTCCAATCGCTGGAAAAATATCCTGGGTGGGGGTAAAAGAAGGCCAGGAAGTGAAAAAAGGACAGGCTCTAATGAAACTTGATACACTTTCACTAAATGCAGATTATCAACGCGCCCTTGCAGATCTGCGAGCCGCCGAAGCAACAGTCCAAAAAATACACGATGACGTTAAAGGCCACTCTGCAGACGAAACATTTACCCAAAAGGAAACAAGAACTGATGCCGAAGTAGCAAAAGACAAAGCCTATGAAGCAGTTAAAAAAGCCCAGCAAAACCTAAGAGACGCAACTCTTTACTCTCCTTTCTCTGGCTTTGTAACTTTTGTTAGCAACCCCTTTGCCCAGATAAATATCTTTGCAACTGAAGATCAAGTGGAAATCTTGAATCCAAAGACAATATATTTTGATGTCACTGCAGATCAAAGTGAAATAACCAGTATTACAAATGGCCAAAACGTAAATATCGTTCTGGATTCCTTTTCAGACAAAACCTTTTCAGGCACAGTAACCTACATCTCACTTACACCAAAGCCGGGAGAGACCGGCTCCGTTTATAAAGTCAAAGTCGCCTTTACAGACAATCTTAATATCACCACCTTTAGAATTGGCATGACTGGGGATGCAAAATTTAGCCTGAACAAAAAAAGTGAGGGTGACACTATCTATGATTAAGTTAGACAACGTCTCAAAGACCTTTTACCTTGGAGACGAAAAAGTATCCGCTGTTAAAAACGTTTCCCTTCACATCAAATCCCAAGAGTATGTCAGCATATTGGGGACTTCAGGTAGTGGCAAATCAACTCTTATGTATCTAATTGGCCTATTGGATCAACCAACAAACGGAAAAGTGTTTATTAATAGTCAAGATGTTTCCACCTTGTCTGATAATGAGTTATCAGTCATTAGAGGTCAGACTATAGGCTTTGTTTTTCAGTCTTTCAATTTAATCAACAGGTTTACGGTCTTGGAGAATATTCTTCTACCAACCAGGTATCACAAAGGTAAATTGGATTTTGATCCAAATAAACGAGCAGAAGACATACTAAATAAGTTCGGCATTAGCGACCGAAGAAATTTTTTCCCAAATAAAATTTCTGGGGGGCAACAACAAAGAGTTGCCATTGCCAGGGCACTTATTATGAATCCAAAAATAATTCTGGCAGATGAACCAACGGGAAATCTTGATTCCAAAACTGGAGACGAGATTCTTGATTTGTTGGAAAGTTTGAATAAAGATTTCAAGGTAACCGTAGTAATTGTCACTCACGACAAAGAAGTTGGTAAACGAACAAAGCGCCAGATATATGTTAAAGACGGACAGATTGTGAAAAAATACTAATGACCAACACAAAAGAATTATCACATTTAGTTAAAACCGCCCTTGCCGATTTCAAAAGGAATAAAGTTAGAACCTTTCTGACATCTCTAGGAATTATGGTTGGTGTTATGTCAGTTTGTTTACTTATTGCTCTTGGATTGGGACTCAAAAACTATATTGAGGGTCAATTTGAAAGCATGGGTGCCAACTTGATTATGATTTTGCCGGGGAGTGGCTTTACCGGTGAAGGCGGAGGTGGTTTTGGAGGAGGAGGAACAGTAGGTGGAGTGAGTTTTGACGAAAGGGACATAAACACCCTAAAAAGGATTTCAGAAATTGATTACGTTGTTCCGCTTTTTATGAAAGGTGTGTTTGTCGAGTCCGGTGCCGAGAAAAAATATGCCAGCATTATGGGTGTGAGTGAGGATGGCTTTAAATTAATGAATATTGAAGCAGAATATGGAAAACTTTTTGACAAATCTGATAATCAATCAGCAGCAAAAGTCGCAGTATTGGGAAACACTATGGCAACAGAATTATTTGATGATCCCGTCAACGCCGTTGGAAAGACAGTAAGATTTGAAAACTTAAGATTTAAAGTAGTTGGCGTTGCCAAAAAGAAAGGTGATAGAGAGCAAGATAACGGCATCAACATCCCCTACAAAGCAACCTTTGGGAGCCTTAATCCAGATAAAACTTTTTGGGCAATTTATTTAGGTGTTAAATCAGACGACATGGTGACTATCGCAAAACAGAAAGCAGAAACAGCACTCTTAAAAAGATATGCTGAAGAAGACTTTGCCGTAACTGAACAGGCAGAACTGTTGGAAACAGTAAATCAAATTTTCTCAATTATAAATACCGTGTTAATCGCCATTGGCTCAATTTCTCTATTTGTTGGTGGAATTGGAATTATGAATATTATGTATGCCACAGTCACTGAAAGAATAAAAGAAGTTGGAATCAGGCGGGCAATTGGAGCAACACAAAAAGATATTCTTTTGCAGTTTTTGACAGAGTCAGTACTTCTGTCTCTCATGGGGGGTTTAACTGGGTTGATCTTGGCCATTATCATCGTCCTTATAGTTAGATTTTTCTTCCCAGCATCTATCAATTTGATTTCAGTAGTTATTGCACTTGTCATCTCAACTGGAATTGGAATCTTTTTCGGTGTTTTCCCCGCCAGAAGAGCGGCCAAGCTTCCCCCGATTGAAGCAATTAGACACGATTAAAAAGCGAAAGGATTTCTTTTTTTAATTTTTCTACTTCCAATTTAACCAATTGTCCGAAATCATTTTTTATTCTTTGCTTTAAATACTCACTCAAGTCGGCGTCACCAGGATTACTGCTAAATTTAAACAAGAACTCTTCGTGATGTTGTTTATCTAAGTTCTCCAAAATACATCCCATTAACCGGTGATGAACAAGTTCATCAATAACGTTAGCCAATTCATTTTTCTCATCGGGTGAACTACTAATCTTGCCTATATGCTTATAGACATCGTCTAACTCCAAATAATCATCCCAAAATATTAAACTCATACTTGTATTAAATTTTGCCTTTCTATTTGATTATAATCCACAGGTCCCAATTGAACCTTATTTTGGGGATCATCAACAAAAAACAGAATTACTTTCCCCTTTTTGTATTTGGAACCCCCTAAATACTCCATAACTTCAGGACTTCCTCCATAATGTTTTCCCGTCCAAGCAGC
Organism: Patescibacteria group bacterium; assembly: GCA_038062745.1. Lineage (GTDB taxonomy): Bacteria > Patescibacteriota > Microgenomatia > UBA8517 > UBA8517 > JBBTWO01. The sequence goes on from JBBTWO010000014.1 coordinate 4,590, forward strand.
TGGACCAGAATCTGCGACAGCAGCAACAACTGCATTACCATTCACAGTATTTAGAATAAGTACTTTTCTATATTTATACCAATCCCTCAAATAGGGTTGTCGCCTTGCCCAGTCTGGCAAATATAAGGTTTGGACAACTGCATACCACTTTTCTGTGTCTACCAAGTCATCACTTAACGCCTCTTTACTTGGAGCGAAATATCCCCAAGCACCAAGACCTGGAGCAATACCTTCCTTTAAGACAGTACTGCTGTAACCCATATGATTGGCAACACTGTCCCCTGGATATCTTCTTAAGTGTTGTTCAGCACCAATATACCCATAGGTTGTGTTTAAATGTTCGCCCTCCAAAGTTGCCTTGGCTTTTATGCCCAAAACACCATCAAAGACTTGTTCCAAAAACTTTTCCTCATCTTGCGATAAGGGTCTAGGTCTATCAGGAAGAATGGAATTAAGACTTTCAATAAGTTGTTTTTTAGCTGGAACTGAATTGTCAGCCGTATCTTTTTGAAATTTATTTACAATTTCAAGTGGGGAAGGCAACATTTTGGTTTGCCCAGCTGGTGAAAATAACAAAGATCCAGCCAGTACAGATGTAGTTAGTAACTTACTTGAGTAATCTCTAATTTTAGATAAATCCAATCCTTTTTCCAATAAATATTGGTGTGCATGGGGAAAAGAAACTTGAAATTTTTGCTTTGCTTCTAGGTTTTTTAATTTAAGTTTGCTTCTAACTTGTTCGATATCGGCAGGCAGTTTTCCCATTTAAATTCATTTTAACACTCTTTTAATCCTGGCCACAGTTTTTTCTTTACCTAAAACAATAATAGAATCATTTATTGGGGGGGTAAACTTTTTTCCGGTAATTGCAACTCTTAAATCCATGAAAAAGTCGCCAGTTTTAAAGTTGTTTTCTTTTACTTTGTCCATCAATTTGGTATTTAAGTTTTCTAAATTCCAATTTTCCAAGTCTGTAATTATTTCCAAAGCTATAGCTAAATGCTTTTGGTAGTTTTCAATAAATAAACTCTCGTCAACATTAGGCTCAGAAAAGAAAAATCCAGCGATCTCATTAATTTCCGAGAATTTGTTTATCCTGCTTTTCAAAAGCGGAGCTATTTGAACGAGTAAATCGTCAGAAACATCTTGAGAAACAAATTTAATAGCCACCTTTGCAAACTCTTCGTCAGTCATCTTCATAATATATTGCGAATTCATCCAGTCTAATTTAGTCTTATCAAAAGCTGCCGCTTTTACTTGCAAGCCTTTTATATCAAAAACTTCAACAAACTCAGCCAAAGAAAATATTTCTTGGTTATTACTTGGTGCCCAACCCAGAAGCATTAAAAAATTAAGCATTGCCGCTGGCAAATACCCTTCATCTAAAAAACCGCGCGCAGAAACAGATCCGTAGCGTTTGGACATTTTTCCTTTGCCATCAGGATTTAAAAGATCGGTTAAATGTATAAAAGCAGGAAGTGGATAGCCAAAAGCTTTATATAGTAAAACGTGTTTTGGAGTAGACGGCAGCCATTCTTCAGCCCGCATGACGTGCGTAATTTCCATTAAGATATCATCAATTACTACTCCCAAGTGATATGTGGGAAAGCCATCGCTTTTGATTAAAACTTGATCATCTAAAGTATTTGAATCAACAACAATTTCCCCTCGTATTTCATCCTTAAACCTAATCTCTTCGTTTTCAGGAACTTTTAATCGAATAACAAAAGCAACATTGTCGGAAAGTTTTTCAGCAACTTCTTGGGTAGTTAAATTTCGACAATGTCTGTCATATCTGGGTTGTAGTTTTTTCTCAATTTGTTGTTTTCTAACTTCCTCAAGCCTTTGCTTTGTACAGAAGCAATAATAAGCTTTATCTTCTTTTACTAATTTTTCGGCCCATTCCTTGTAAATAGCCAGTCTTTCAGATTGAGTATATGGAGCATACTCCCCACCAATGTCTGGTCCTTCATCCCAATTAAGTCCATAATCTTTTATAACTTCCAACAGTCTTTGTTCTGAACCTTCAACATATCGCTGTCGATCAGTGTCTTCAATCCTAATAACAAATTTGCCATCATTCTTTCGAGCATATGCCCAGTTATAAAGAAGTGTTCTCAATCCTCCAATATGAAACTCTCCAGTTGGGGAAGGTGCGATTCTTGTTCTTACCATATGGCAATTTTACAATTTTTGCTTGAATTTAGCTATTGCTCTATACTTAAACTTAATATGACTTCATTAACTAAAGTTGCCATCGCCACAAGAAAGGGAATTAGATATTTTTTTTACTTAGTTATCCTGGGAATTTTTTTGAAAATTTCAATTGATATTGGTTCCAGTATTTACAAGAGGATCTTTCCTGCTCCCCCTCCAGCACCAACTGTAGCTTTTGGCAAAATTCCACCAATTTCATTTCCAGAAAACAAAGGCTTGCCACAATTTAACTACACAGTTGAAACAACAGAAGGAAGTTTCCCTTCATTATCCCAACAAACAAAGGTTTATTATATGCCAAAACTCTCCTCTAATTTGTTGGCTCTTGAACTGGCCAGACAAAAAGCATTGGGTTTAGGATTTGTTTCTGAGGGTGAAAAGGTAAGCGAAACTGTTTACAAATTCACCAATCCAAGAAATGCTTCCAAAATGGAGATCAACATTGTTACGGGGTCTTTCTCTATTAGCTATGACTTAGCCAGTGATACTACTCCACTGTCCAAAAGGCCGCCAATTGCCCAAACCGCCGAATCACTTGTCAGAACTTTTCTTGCCAACGGTGGAACTCTACCCGATGATTTAACTGGTAAAGCAAAATACCAGTTCCTAAAAACCGAGGTTCAACAATTGGTTCCTGCTCTTTCTTTGTCTGAAGCAAACTTAATTAGAATTTCACTTTTTAGAAAATCATTAGATGATTTGCCAAGTATGCCAGCCGACCCGATAAAAGGAAATGTTTGGTTTATTGTTAGTGGAGATACAAGCCGTGATAAACAAATTATTGCCGGCGAATATCGCTATTTTCCACTAGACGAAACCCAAGCTTCGACTTATCCCCTAAAGACGGCGGGGCAGGCATTCGAGGATCTAAAAGCAGCAAAGGGGTATGTTGCCTCACTTGGAAACAATAGCGACGGCAATGTGGTGATAAGGAGAATTTATTTGGCCTATTATGATCCAAACTTGCCAGACAATTTCTATCAACCGATTATTGTTTTTGAGGGGGACAGAAACTTTGTAGCCTATGTACCAGCAGTAACCGACGCCTTCATAAATTTAAGTAAATAGTTACTTGCTGTTTTTAGTTTCTTCCCAGGTGTAGTTTGCAAATATCCAATTAATTAATTCTTTAGTTTCTCCAAACCTATCCTGACTACCAAGGACGGCAATCATTACTTTATGATTATTCCTTTCAACTAAAGTTATCAAATTTTCTCGTGCTCCTTGAGTCCAACCAGTTTTAACACCCTTCACCCCTTCAATAACTTCCAGTAATTCGTTTGTGCTTTGTAGATTATGAGCAATCTTTCCTGTAGTGTCAGTTACTGTAATATGCTTGGTTGCAACGATCTTTGAGATTACAGGGTCTTGGATAGCTACTCGTGCAAGTCTGACCATGTCTTTAGCTGTTGAGGTGTGATTGTAATTATCAAATCCCACTGGGTTTTCAAAGCGAGAATTATCCATATGCAATTGCTTAGCTTTCATGTTCATTGCATTGACAAACAATTCTCTACCTCCTGGGTAGTTTTGGGCTACCACTTCAGCAGCATCATTACCACTATAAACTAACAATCCATACAATAAATTTTCAAAAGTTATCTCTTCTCCCTTCACTAATCCCATTTTTTGACCATCAACAACAATCCTTTCAACTGTTAATTTTGCCTCTAAAGGAAAATAGTCCAAAGCTGTTAAAGCAGTTAATATTTTCGTGGTTGAGGCAGGAAGCAAAGCTTGATCTGCGTTTTTTTCATACAAAGTGGTTCCTGAATCAATGTCCACCGCAATCACACCTTGCGAAGAAACAACTGGAAAAGAATCTGTTACTCCAAGTGTTGGTATAGGAGCAACTTCATAGGCACGAGTTTCAATGGGAGTTGATAGAGTAATTACTTTTCTGTTTACCAAACTCAAACCAACCGAGGAAATCAATACAAAAGCCGCCATTGATAAATGGATCAATCTACTGCCAGAAAAGTACTTTAAAATATTCATTTTGATTTATTATTTTAACCCAAACAGAAGTTATTTTTCAGATACAACAACTTTGATTCCTAGTTCTTTCAATTGTTCTTCTCCAGCTTTACTTGGAGCCTCCAAAACCGCCACTTGCCCAGAAGCTGTAGCAGGATAGGCAATAGCTTCTCTGACACTTGGCTCGCCCAAAATAACCATCATCAATCTATCGAGACCCGGAGCAATACCCCCGTGTGGAGGAACACCATATGTGAATGCTGTCAGCATATGGCTGAATTGTTTTTTCTGTTGGACACTAAAACCAATTAACTCAAATACTTTCTCTTGAATTTTTGGATCGTGAATCCTAATACTTCCCCCTCCCACTTCAAAACCATTCAATACCAAGTCATGCTGTAAGCCTCTTACTTTTCCTGGGTCTGTGTCTAATAAATCTAAATCATCTGGATGAGGAGAAGTAAACATATGGTGAGAAGGTGCCCACTTAGCACTTCCAGAGCCATGGAAAAAATCTTCATTCGATTGTTCTGTAAAAAGTGGAAAATCAATCGTCCAGGAAAAAGCCAATTCGTTTGAATCATTTTTGTCTTTTCTCAAATCTGGCTTATCAGTTCCATATTTTTCAACCGCGTCTTTGTGAGATAATCTTGGCCAAGGAGATTGGAGAATTTTCTTATCCGGAAAAACTTCCTGAATAAGTTCTGTGAACATTTTCTCAACCATCACTAATATATCTTCCTGGGTTATAAACGACATTTCAATATCAAGCTGAGTAAACTCTCCATAGGCTCGGTCTTTTCTTGGATCTTCATCTCTAAAACACCTAGCAAACTGGTAGTATCTTTCAAAACCAGCAACCATCAATAATTGTTTATATTGTTGGGGAGATTGAGGAAGCGCATAGAAATTTCCTGGTTGCAATCTTGAAGGAACAAGAAAATCCCTAGCCCCTTCCGGGGTAGTTTTGGTAAGAATTGGCGTCTCAATCTCAACAAAGTCTTGTTTCGTAAGCCAATCCCGCAAAAACTTGGCTGCTTTAGATCTTAAGCGAATATTTCTTGCCATTCTTGACCTTCTCAAATCAAGATAGCGATATTTGTTACGAACATTCTCGTCAATCTCATAGCCTTCACTATTCAAAGGAAGAGGTAGTTCTCGAGAAAGCGTAATTATTTTCAAACTTTTGATTTGAACTTCAACAGTGCCAGTTTCCAAGTTCTTATTTATAAGCCGTTCAGGCCGCTCAACTACTTCCCCTTCTATTTCTACAACAGATTCTGGAGTCACTTTTGACAAATCTTGACCAACACACTGAACAAGTCCTGATCTATCTCTCAAATCCAAAAAAGTAATTTTTCCATGATCGCGGATAGAGTCGACCCAACCTTTGAGTAATACCTCTTCACCAACTTTTTCTATAGTTTGTTTAATTAATGTTCTTTCCATTTTTATTATTTTATATCTTTTAGAACTAAAAAGCCCCTTTTACGAGTCTAATGCTTTCCTAATTTCGCGTTTTGCATGAGTGGTTGCCACAAAATTGAGCCAATCCTGGGTTGGTTTTCTTGGATTTTTAGATTTGATTATTTCCACCACCTGGCCAGACCTTAATTTATAATCCAAGGGTACAATTTTACCATCGACTTTTGCTCCTTGAATGTATTTCCCTAAACTGGTGTGAACTTCATAGGCAAAATCTATTGGCGTTGCTCCAGATGGTAAATCAAAAACATCGCCTTTGGGAGAGAAAACAAAGTTTCTGTGTTCCAAAGCGTCAAACTTTACAGCGTCTAAATATTCATCGGTGTCTTTGATTTGTTTTTGCCAATCAACTAATTGTTTGACCCAATCTAATTTGTTTACCACACCCTTTTTCTCAAGAGTTTCATCGCTGGCTCCACTAGTTTTGGCTTGTGAATAACTCCAATGAGCAGCAACACCAAACTCTGCTTGGTCGTGCATTTCAAAAGTTCTAATTTGAACTTCAACAATTCTGCCTTCAGGGCCAAAAACTTTTGTATGAATTGATCTATAACCATTTGGTTTAGGTTGAGCAATGAAGTCAGACACTCCAATACTCGGAACTGGCTTATAACTGTTGTGAGCCGCACCAAGTGCTATGTAGCAGTCAGGAACTTTCTCAACTAAGATTCTTAGAGCGATAATATCGTGAATTTTATTGAAGTCACCACTTATCTCTGGTCTTTGAAGTTTCTTCCACAAGGAATAAAGATGCTTCTTTCTCCCATTAATGACTGGTCTCAATTGTTCTTCTGCCATTTTTTTTAGAAGATGTTTCTTCATTTTTTCTATATGTTTTTCTGCCTCTTTGTAAAACGGCTTAGATGAAGACAATAACTGCTTATATTCTTCAGGGTATAAATATTGAAATGACAAATCCTCCAAATAGCCCTTTACTTTCCCAATTCCAAGTCTCTCAGCAAGAGGGGCGTAAACCTCCAATGTTTCCCTAGAATTTTCTTTTTGCTTGTCTTCTGGTAAGGCCGCGAGAGTCTCCATATTGTGGAGCCTGTCGGCAAACTTCACCAACACAACTCGGACATCTTTGGCCATCACCAAAAGCATTTTTCTCAAATTTTCAGCAAACAATTCTTGCTTAACTCCCTTTTGTTGTCTTGATACTTTATCCTTTAAGCGTAAATTACTTACTTTAGTGACTCCATCAACAAGTAGAGCAACATCCTCGCCAAATTCCTTTACAATATCTTCTCTAGTTGCTCCACCGTCCTCTATGGTGTCATGCAAGAGCCCTGCAACAATAGTTGTAGCATCCAGTCGCCAACTTGCCAGGGTAATGGCAATTTCCAAAGGATGGTTAACATATGCCTCGCCACTTCTTCTTTTTTGGCCAGTATGAGCCAACTTGGCAAACTCCCAAGCTTTCTTTATTTTGGCAACATCTTGGTCGGACAAATAATCAGAAACATCAATAATTAAGTTTTTGAATTTATTCTCCATGTTTTTTAAGATCTTTAAGTTTTAACTGTAAACTTTTATTTCCATTCCAATCGTTTATCTCTAGGTTGTAGATAATATCTATTTTATCGTGGGTAGTCAAATCTTTTGCCAATTCTCCAGCCCCAAAAAATATAGCATCAAATGTTTTGTCTTTCTTTAATTTTAGTTTCAAATGTTTAACACCATTGCCTAAGACTTTTACATCAATAATATCTACTCCCAAAGTGGCAAAAATAGCTTGGGGATTCCCCAGTCCAAAAGGTTCAAATTCTGTTAGTTTGCCTACCAAATCCCAATCAATATTGCCAAAATCCAAAACCAAATCTACTTTAATTTTCTTTTCCAAAATCTCATCAGTTAAGGCAGGTTGTGCAATTTCATTCAGTCTTTTCCCAAATTCCTCTAATTTGTCGGTTTCAATTGTAAAACCAGCTGCCATAGCATGACCTCCACCCTCACTCCATAAATCGCCCAACTGTCTGATTGCTTCAATTAGATTGAACCCCAAAATTGATCGTCCGGAAGCTTTGGAGTATTGTTCTCCTTTAGAAAATACAATTACTGGTCGATAATATTCATCCACGATCTTGGAAGCGATTAAACCAATTACGCCTTCGTGATAACTTTCATGAGCTAGAATTATAACTTTGCCCTGAGTATCTCCTGTATTTTCCAAATGCTTCTTTGCATGGGAAATACTTTCAGTAACAATTTTTTGGCGATCTATATTTGTCTGAGCCACAAGAGCTGATAATTCTTTAGCTCGTGCAGCATCTTTAGTGCATACCAGTCTCAAAGAATCCATACCATGTTTAAGTCTACCCATAGCATTGATTCTTGGGGCAATTACATAATTAATGTGATATGTAGCCACATCTGCAATCTCAACTGCAGCTTGATCAAACAAAGCCCTTAAGCCAATTCTTTTTGTTTTTCGCAAACTTTCAAGTCCATACTTAACAAACGAGCGATTAACACCAGTCAAAAGCATTTGGTCAGCAACGACACCAATGGCACATAAGTCCAACTTATTTTCAATTTTTTCTTGCCAAGTGTCAGGAAGAAAGTGTTTTAAAATTTCTCTTGAGAATATCCAAGAAATTCCAGCCCCACTAGTTTTGGTCGTATGGATTATATTACTGGCATTGGGTAATTTATTGGAAGGTTCATGGTGGTCAGTAACGATACAATCAATTCCCTTACTATTTGCATAATCCACAGCATCATTGGCAACAATACCGTTATCCACAGTAACAATTAAAGATAAGTCAGAGTTGTCTTGAAGAAGTTTTTTTATCTGCTCCTTCTTTAATCCATAGCCTTCAGAAAATCGATCGGGAATAAAAGGAGTAACATTAAATCCCAAGGAATAAAGCGTTTCCCAAGCAATGGCAGTCGAACAAATACCATCTGCATCATAATCACCATATACCACCATCCTTTCTTTCTTTTCTAAAGCAATCTTGAGCCTTGCTATTGCCTTGGTTACTTGAGTTTTGGAAATTCCTAATTCCTCAAGAGACAGTTGAGAAGGCAAAGTGGGGTTGAAAAATTCCTGTTTCTCTTTTTCAGAAAATAGCTTCCTATTTTTAAGCAAGACTTCAAGAATGTTTTCTGTCTTAATTTGTTTTGAATTTTGTTTAGAAATTATTTCCCACTTCATAGCTTTTGATATACTGTAAATTATGCACATCAGTATACCAGAACAAGCCCAAGATATTATTAAAAAAACTCAACAAGCAGGGTTTGAGATCTATATTGTTGGAGGAGGAGTTAGAGATATCCTCATGGGAAGGATTGTTAAAGACTGGGATTTCACCACCAATGCTACACCTGAACAAATACAAGCCATCTTCCTTGATTCTTTTTATGATAACGCATTTGGAACAGTTGGAATCCCGGCAAAAGACTCAGATCTTAAACCTTTTGAAATTACCACTTTTAGAACTGAATTTGGTTATTCTGACGCCAGAAGACCAGACAGAGTTGAGTGGGGGGAAACCCTTAAAGAAGATCTTGCCAGAAGAGACTTTACAATTAATGCAATTGCTTTAGAAGTTACAAGAACACATCCTTTGCTAACAAATATTATTGACCCATTCAAAGGCCAGAAAGACTTAAAGGACAATCTTATACGAGCAGTGGGGGACGCAAATGAGAGATTCTCAGAAGATGCATTGCGAATGATGCGCGCTATTAGAATTGCCTCTCAAGTTGGTTTTGCCATTGAAGAAAAAACATTGGAAGCAATAAAACAAAATTCAACACTGATCAATAAAATTGCCAAAGAGAGAATAAAAGATGAATTATTTAAAATCCTTTCTTCTCCTAATCCTTATGATGGCATACTTTTGTTAAAGGCTTCTTCACTCTTGGGTCACATACTTCCTGAGTTTGAAAAGACTTTTGGAGTTGATCAAGTTTCGCCCCAAAGACATCATATTTATGACGTAGGAACACACTTATTGATGAGTTTAAAAAACTGCAAGTCGTTAGATCCAATAACCAGATTTGCGGCTTTAATTCATGACATTGGGAAACCTCAAACATACAAGAAGTTAGACAATGGGGTAATTACCTTTTATAACCATGAAATGGTTGGGGCAGCAATTACCAAACGTATTGCTGACAGGTTGAAGTTTTCAAACAAAGAGAAGGAAAAGTTAATAAAATTAGTTCGCTGGCATCAATTTACAGTCAGCGAAACACAAACCGATACAGCAATAAAAAGATTCATTCGAAACGTTGGTGTAGAAAATTTAAGTGACATCATAGCTTTACGAATTGCAGACCGATTAGGTAGCGGGTCTCGCGAAACCAGTTGGCGAACAGAAGAATTCAAACAAAGACTTATTGATGTTCAAAAACAACCATTTAGTATTAAAGATCTGAAGGTTGGTGGCAATGACATAATGAAAACCTTCGATCTCAAACCTGGTCCAAAGGTGGGTAAAATATTAAACCAACTTTTTGAGCGCGTTGAAGAAAAAAAGATTCCAAATGAGAGAGAAATATTAATTGAAGAAGCTAGAAAATTAGTTTAACCTTAAGACACTAACGCATCCTCATCACCAATTACCATAATTCTAGAATTTGACAACACTCCTTGAATAAAAGGATCTCTCCTTTTCTTTCTAAAATCCAACTCTTCACGGCTCATTACTGTATAGTTAATTTCATGACCTCTTTTTGATTCTTCAGCTCGAATTAAGGTTGCCAGTTCTGGCAAAACAATTTCTCCAACTACTAATATGTCCACATCATCTTCCTTTTTTCTTTTTTCAAATCTAGCAAACCTACCTGAAAACATGACAAAAGCTGGCTTACCTATTTTTGTTTTATTATTAATTAAGTCCCCTCCCAAACCTTTTGTTTTAGCAACTAAAGATATTAAATCTCCGTACATTGGATAATCTTCCCTTGGCCAATAATAGATTCTGTTTCCTCTTGTTTCTTTTTTTAGAAGACCCGCCGTTTCAAGCCTGCTTAATTCTCTTCTAACGGCGTTTATTTCCTCTTTTACTTCACGCACTAACCCTCGTACATGATACATTTCTTTTGGATTCGCAAAAAACACTTCGATAACTTTGATTCTAACCTTTGAAGTAATAATATCCTCTAAACTTGCCATTATATTTACCAATATGGATTAACAATCCTTTGAGCAGTTTTTGTTTGCAGATCAATTATAATCTACTTTATTGTTTTCTGGAAGAGCAGAAATCCAAATCTTACCTCTAACAAATTTTACCTCATCGCCGTTGTCGTCATAAAAAATTGTTCGGGTGTTACGAGCAGTCTTTTTCCAAGTTCCTTCGATTGCAATTCCATTTTGGAAGATTATTGCTTTACCTGTTCCAACAACTTCGTAATACATGTGGTGTTCTTTATCTACTGGTCCCTCTTCCTCGACAAACATGGCGACCACATTCTTTGCCTCGAGCTGTTGCTTTGTTTCCATATCTGTGTGGATTTGACCACCATTTGATCTCTTGTATGAATTTGAAGCTGAATCATATTTCCACTCAACCGTATAATCATTTCCTAATGTATCACCCCAGAAACCATAATTGATGGTCTTTGCGTTTGCAGAAGCGGAAGGCTTATCATCCTCAAATTTCCATATAGTGAAGCCTTTATTCCAAGCCACTCCATCAGAATCTTTGAAGGCAAAACCTCTTTTTGCGGCC
>JBBTWO010000015.1:0-3320 GCA_038062745.1 Patescibacteria group bacterium
TGTTTTAAAATTACGTGGGATGCCTTTACAAAGTAAAAAGAAAAATTGGTTGCAAGAATATCAATACTTGTAATAGATGAAACACTTTGGGCATTGGGGAAATTTTATGGAATTGAGGAGGCTGTATTTATTCCGGAGCTATTGAAAATATTATCACTGAGGAATATTAGAGTTATAGAGATTAATAAATCTGTTGTGATTAGAATATTAGAAAAAATGTTGAGTGAAAAGATCGATTTTACAGATTTATATCTATTAAATGTCTCAGAAGGAAATAAAATTGTTACGTTTGACAAAAAGTTGCTGAAGCTAGCTTCAAATTAGAAGCATTTTGTAGTATCCTGGTGAAAATGAAAAAATTTGTTGTGTGGTTATTGATTTTGGGGATTATTGTAGGAATTATCTTTTGGATTAAAAACAAACAATCAAATTCTCCAGAAATTGAAATAGGTCAAAAAGCGGAAGACTTAGGTAGAGAGCACGTAACTGATATTTATGGTAAAAGTTACAGTTCCAATCCACCAACATCAGGACCCCATTTTCCTGTTTGGGCAAAAAAGGGAATATATGATCGGCTTCTTTCAGATGGTTATTTGATCCATAGTTTGGAGCATGGCTACATTATTATTTCCTACAATTGTTCTTTTAATCCACAGACAAACACTTTTGTAAAGGAAGTTTTGGCCCACGACGAACCAGCAGTCTTGTCTCCTGACAGTAAAACTCCCCTAATGCATATGCTTTTTGATTTAAAAAATGAACAAGAAGCCTGGTTTAGGCCACAAAACCCACCTGCAGTTGAGGTTGAATTACCACCAGAGTTTACAAGTGACCAATGTAGGAGCTTAGTTGAGAGTTTAAAAATCTACTTAGATGAAAAGGAGAGAGTAATAATAGTGCCAAGAGTTGATATGGAAACAAGAATTGCCTTAACAGCCTGGGCAAGAATTTTAAAATTAAATGATATTGAAGACACAAAAATAAAGGAATTTATTAATACTTATCATAATAAAGCCCCAGAAAAAACAGTAGAATAAGAGAGTTAAGAGTTGATTAGTGTATAACCAGAAGTCTTGACAATTTCATGAACTTTTTGTTCATGTTCTTCACTTTCAATTTCAACCTCTAATTCTGCTTTTACAAAATCACATTTACACTTTATTCCTGCATCTTCCAAATCACTCTCAATGACCATTGCACAGCTTGGGCAATCCATACCTTGTACTTTGTAAGTTTTTTTAGTCATGGATATATTAAATTACGTTAAGTTGGCCTGTGTACATACCCATTGAACAAGCCATCAAAAGTTGGCCTGTTTTGGTTGGCGTAAAAGTAATCTCTTGTGTTCCTGTTAATGGTAAAACTGCTGAGATATTGTAGGCTGGAATGGTAAAAGCTCGTGAACAACCTCTAACATTATTGGTTACAAGCTTCAGTTTTACTGGAACGCCGGCCTTAATGTTTTGTATGTTTGGAATATACCCATTATTCGTTACATTAACAGTTACTTGCTGAAAGCCGTTTTTGATAGGAGCAATATTTTTGTTGTCCGCGGCTTGTGTCTCAGTTCCTCCAAAGGCTGCCTGATAATAGTTTTGAAAAGTGTGAACAGAGCCCCTAAGGATTTGACCGCTGTTAACCGACATTAACCCCAAAATTATAATTGCCAGACTTGCTACATACTTCAAAGCTTTCCTTTTTAAAATTTCAGCAGCAGCCATTCCCAGGGCAAAAAATACTGGTGAGGTTCCAATTACAAATGCAAACATAATCATTGCCCCCCAGAAAGCGTTTCCAGAAGCAATTGCCAAAACCATCATTGCCTGAGTAGTACCACAAGGAAGCAGAATTGTTAAAAGCCCCAAAACTCCTGGGGCAAACAAGTCTGATGATTTACTTTCCTTTTTAGCGAGTTTATATGCCCACTTAGGAGGAGAAATAGTAAAGTGTCTAAAAATTGGATGAATATCTAAAATTCTGCCTGCGGTTGCCAACATAAACAAACCAGCAAAGATAAGTAGCCAGCCTTGAATGGTCGGGGTGATTGAAATTGCAGAACCTAAAATTCCAAGTAAACCCCCAAGTAAAGTATAGGCAGTTATTTTAGCAATTAAAAACATGGCAATTTTCTGCCATTTTTTACTCTCAACCAAGTTTTGTTCTTCTTTTTGAGAAAGAGAAGAAGCTAGTAGTCCCCCTTGAACTGCAAAGCAAGAAAGCCCACCTGTGGTGAGTCCTGTAATTAAAGCTAGCCAGATATTATTCACTTTGTTGTATTTTACCTTTATTCCTTGCAGCAGTCTATCGCTTTTTGAACCACTGCTCCAAGTTTGTCGAAAATCGAAGTGGAGCCCTTTTTGTTTGACTTTTCATCAATAAAATCCACTTCTTCTTTAGAACTTGATTTTACTTTGTCCACACCAATTAAGTTAAGGTTAATGCCCCAAAATAGAGAATAGAGCTTAAAGGATTTATTAAATAATTCCATTGCTTGTTTCTTGTCACCTTTTTTCAAAGCCTTGGTCCCCACCTCCATAACCCGCATACTTGCCGCAAGAAGGTGTTTGCTGATGCACCAGACTTCACCTTCATAATCAGTAATGATTCTTTTTAGAAGGTCAGTTCGCATAAGCCTGACTTCGTTTAGTAAGTCAAGGTAACTGTCTTTGCCGGTTTTTTGAGAAGTGAAGAACAGGTGTTCTTCAATTGATATAAGATTCATAATGGCAATTGATAAATCTTCATCAGATGACAAGTCCAACTCTTTTTGTTTTACAACTTTGTCTATTAATTTCAGGTAATCTTTTGTGTTTGTCATTGGGTGAATAAGTACATAACTAAACTAGTGATAAGTAAGATACTAATCGGGAAAACAACTTTTTGAAATTGGAAAAACTGCTTGCCATACTTTTGTCTTTGCTTTTTATCAAGCCAAATCCCCAAAAGTAAAGCAACCACCCCAATACCATTTCCTACGAAGAGTTTGATGTTTGTTGTGGAAGTATTCGTTACTACCAGTGGGCCAAGGATAAGTGCGAAAAGTATTACTATTATCAAGACTTTGTATTTGTTGATTTGTAATTTTTGCCACTTTGCGTCAATCCAATTGAGGGTCCAAAATGAAGTGGAGAGTATCAAGGCACCAATCCAAATGGCAGTAATTAAATCATCAACTCCCAAAAAACGGGAAATTCCTAGTCCTCCTATAACTGCAATAGTACAAAGCTGGCACATTTAAATTTTTAGTCCTTTAAAAATATCTATAATTGGTGTGTCACCCGAAAAACAACTACCGTCTGGGGTATAAAGCATTGGTACCC
>JBBTWO010000016.1:0-5887 GCA_038062745.1 Patescibacteria group bacterium
GAATAAAGTAATAAAATTAGTACGCAGCCACAGGTTGTTTTTAACACTACTTTTAGTTGGTGTGTTTTTGAGAACGTTTAATGTCTATGAATGGTTCATGTATAGTCATGACCAAGATTTGGCAGGCTGGGTAGTTAGAGATATCTTGGAAAACAGACACCTTAGGTTAATTGGTCAAGAGACAAGTTCTAAGGGTGTTTTTATTGGATCACTATTTTACTATTTGCAAATTCCCTTTTATGTAGTTTTTGGCATGGATCCGGCTGGGAGTGTTTGGTTGCCAATTATAATTAGTGTCTTCTCAATGTGGTCAATTTATTTTGTTTTTACAAGAGTGTTTGGCAAGGTGACGGCAATAATTGCAACCCTAATATATGCCCTGTCTTACTTTGTTGTTTTTAATGACCGCGAACTTGTCCCAACTCAACCTGTCATGCTTTGGACCATGTGGTATTTATATTCACTGTGGTTAGTGTTTAAGGGTAAACAAAAAGCATATGTTTTAGTTGGCCTGCTTTGGGGTTTGGTTTGGCATCTTAGTTTGGCTCTGGCCATTTTGGCGCCATTGGCTTTGGTGGCTCAAGTGTTTTCAAAAACAAAAGTTAACTTTAAGTATTTAGTCTTTGGCGCAGTTGTGTTTGTGGTATGGCTTTCTCCATTTGCTATTTTTGAATATAGACATAATTTTCAGCAAGTAAAAGCAATTACTGCTTCTTTTACTACTAATAAAGATCATATTCAGGGCACGAGTGACACCAGGCTTGAGAAACTTGATCGCACGATGCAAATCGTAAATAAAAACGTTGATGGACTGTTTTGGAATCATAGCTTTAATGTCCCTGCCGTCTACACACTATATTTATTGGTTGTGTTATTTGTTATTCTTGCTGTCAAAAAAATAATCCCACTGCCATTGGCTGTTATCTTTACATTGTGGATGGCATTGTATATTGCCTTTTTTACTTTCAATTCAATTAATATTTCTGAATATTACTTAAATGGTATGAATATTATTTGGATAGCTATCTTTTCTCTTTTTGTTAGTCAAGTTTTTAAACACAGGAAAAATCTGGCAATTGTAATTTTGTTGGTTTTTGTCTTTGTTAATATTAAAAGCTACCTGCAAAAAGGGCCAAACGAAAGCGGCTATTTGCAAAGAAAGGCGCTTGTCGATTTTATCACCCAAGATTCAAAGAACAGGGGTTATCAGTGTGTAGCTGTTTCATACATAACAAGTCCAGGAAATAACTTGGGCTATAGAATGTTTTTTTATCTAAACAAATTGCATGTTAATCAACCAAAGAGTGGTAGTCCGGTGTATACAATTGTTTTTCCTCACTCTATGGTTGATCGGATTGATAAAAGTTTTGGAGCTTTAGGATTGGTATTGCCAGATTATGAACGGTATAGTGAGGAACAAATAAAGGTTAGTTGTAGTGGTGAAAATGCCAATCTTACAGACCCAATGTTTGGTTTTACGAAATAAGGATTAACCAACCAATTCTGAAACTAATTTTTCCGTCTCTTCTGAAAAATATTTTTTGACTATGAGCCACTCAGCATCTACTATTTCAGCTCTCTCTGGCATTTCTTCTGCATCTGTAAAGTAGGTTAACGATTTTAAGATGTGGGGCATATCACTATCATCTCTGTTGTATTTTTTGCGATTCAGATCAATGACTTTTTTTAAGTTCCATCCATCCAATTGACAAATTGTATATAGATCAAAAAAATCTCTTTTTAAACCTCTGCCAACTATGGCTTCGATTTTCATACAAGCAATGTCTGCAATGGAAGACACTTTGATGTCTTTGTAATCACTTAATTTATCAATCAATGGATACTTATAATAAAAGAAACTTATCTCTGTATCTTTTGAAGCTCCTATTAATGTCTGCCATGAAGTGGAGATCAATTTAAAGTCTGGGATATTTTTTGTCAACCTTTGAAGTAATATTTCTGTGCTAAACTCTTTGGGAACATAAAAATCAAGATCAAATGATTTCCTATGATTTATATGTAGAGCCAACGCAGTACCGCCAGCAAGATATGCATTCTCAGGAAGAGAAGTACTTATTGCAGCCAGTAAGCCTTTTGTATTTTCTGGTATTTTGTCTGTAAACATCTTATTTGATCAGTTGGAATATGCAGATACTTTACCCACAATGTAACATCCTTTTCATTTAAAGATCTAGAATTTTTAATTACTTCAATAATTTCGTCATTCGAATAGGTGGTTTTCATCCATTTCCATGCTTCAAGAGTGGCATTTTTAAGTAGCTCCTGAATAATGAATTTTCTGTCTCTTTTTGGGTCTAAATTGTTAATATCCGTGCTTGGAAATAGTGCCTGAAAGTTGTTTGGTACCTTCGGATTCATATCAATATTATACCATGATTTTCGTAGTCAATCTTGAAGTAATTACGCCAATAAGAGAGAATAGTGTACATGCTAAAAGATATTTTTCTCTCAATTGTAATTCCTGCGTACAACGAAGAAAAAAATATTCGTTCTGGGGTTTTAAAGCAAGTTTATGATTATTTACAAAACCAGGATTATACCTGGGAAGTGCTAATTGTTGATGATGGCTCAACAGACAAGACACTTGCTGCAAGCCAAGAAATGCTAACAAGCATGCCAGGCTTTAAAGTGTTGCAAGAACCACATAGAGGTAAAGGTGGAACGGTAATTGCAGGAGTGCTGGCAGCACAAGGAAAATATATTGTATTTACTGATGCTGATCAATCAACCCCCATTAATCAGTTAGAGAAGTTTCTCCCCAAATTGCAATCTGATTATGACATTGTAATTGGTAGCCGAAGTGGCAGGGCAGGAGCCCCAGTTTTTAGGAAATTAATGTCGCTTGGTTTTTCAACCCTACGGACAATCGTTTTGCGTTTACCCTATAAAGACACTCAAACTGGTTTTAAGGGTTTCAAAAGACAGCCGGCTAGAAATATTTTTGGCTTAATGAAAAAATTCTTTGAGAATAAACATATTAAAGGGGCTTCAACTGCAGCTGGCTTTGATGTTGAGATGCTCTACATAGCTCGTAAAATGGGCTACAAAATTGCCGAAGTCCCAGTTGATTGGGTATATGAACCAGGGACCAAGAAAAATCCCTTTAAGGAATCTTGGATAGGCTTTAAGGGTATGATGGCTGTAAGAATAAAATCTTTATTGGGAGTATACAAAATAAAATGATTAACAAATTGCTTAGTGAATGGAAGGGGATTGTTATTTTTGCTCCAGTATTACTGTTTGTTGCCGCAGCAATACGACTTATTAATTTAACCATCCTGCCAGTTTTTGCTGATGAAGCAATTTATATTCGTTGGTCACAGGTTATGGCAAATGAGCCAACTTTAAGATTCCTCCCCCTGTCTGATGGTAAACAACCTTTGTTTATGTGGATACTTATGTTTTTAGTTGAGCGATTCTCAGACCCCTTATTCATTGGTAGATTAGTTTCAGTGTTTGCAGGTGTGGCAACCATAGTTGGTATATTTTGCCTTACTTTTTATCTGTTTAAGAACAAGTATATTTCTTTGCTGGCTTCAGTTTTTTGGATGTTTTCCCCGTACGCATTTTTCTTCGACAGAATGGCGTTGGTTGATTCACTGCTTGCATCTTTTGGTATTTGGACAGCCTTTTTCGCTGTTGTGACGGCAAAAACAAAACGGCTAGATATGGCCTTGCTCACTGGATTCGCATTGGGTTTTGCTTCACTCACGAAATCTCCAGCAATATTCTTTGCTTTGTTGGTTCCAACGTCTTGGTTGCTGGCTGAATGGCGATTAAATAGAAAAGACTTCGTGGTTCAAGGTGGAAAACTGGTTGCCTTGATTGTAGTTACTTATACGCTTGCACTTGGCATGTATAACATCCAACGTCTTGGACCAAACTTCCATATGTTAACTAGCAGAACCTATGATTATGTGTTTCCAGTCAGTCATGCTTGGACAAACCCAAAAGATCCTTTGTTTGCGCATTTTGATCGAGCTATTGAGTGGCTGCGTCTAATGGGGCCTTGGCCGATTTTAGTTTTAGCCGCGATTGGTTTTGTAGTTAATTTTAAAAAATATTGGAAGCAAGTAGTATTTTTGTTTGCTTGGTGGTTTGTTCCCACCATTATTCAAGCAGAGCTTGCGAAAGTATTTACCGCCAGATATGAACTATTTACTATTCCCTTTATTTTTGTTCTTGCTGCGAGTGCGTTTTTGACAAAAAACAAACTGTTTAAACAAGCTTGTAGTGTGTTTTTCATTCTTTGGTTTATTTTGTCTGTTAGGTTTGACTACCTACTATTAACAGACCCCCATAAAGCTCCGCTTCCAAGGTCAGAGCGATCGGGTTACTTGGAAGAATGGACTTCAGGGATTGGAATAAAAGAAGTTGCAGATTATATTAAAAATGAACACAGCAAAAATCCCAATGAAAAAATAGTTATTGGTACAGAAGGCTACTTTGGTACTCTACCTGACGGATTACAAATATATCTGCAAAACGTCCCCAATGTTACCGTTATTGGCGTAGGTTTGGGCTTTGGAGAAGTTCCAAAACCACTGTTGGATTCTGTAAAGACGGGAACTAAAACTTACTTCGTAGCTAATTCTTCACGTATTAATGATAAATTTGAAAGCAGTTTAGAATTAAATGGACTAAAAATAATTAAAACTTTCAAGAAAGGGGATAGACCACTTGAGGGCTATAAAGAAACAGTTCAATTTGGTCCATATGACACGTTTTACTTTTTAGAAGTTTTACCAACTTCAAATTAATTATGATAGTATTTAAACTGTGAAGATTGTAAAAAAATTATTAACTTCAGCAAATTTCTGGCCGATTGTAGTAGTTATTATTTTTGGGGTCTTGGCTGCCTTGCCATTGTTTGGTAAGGGCTATTTTAACATGCATGATGATTTGCAAATGATGCGCCAGTTGCAAATGGAGAAGTGCTTTTTAGATGGTCAGATTCCGTGTCGCTGGGTGCCTGATATGGGCTATGGCTTTGGCTTCCCACTTTTCAATTTCTATCCACCACTCCCCTACTTAGTAGGGCAGGGAATCAGACTCTTAGGCTTTGATTTTGTGTCAACTGCCAAGGACTTGTTTATTTTGGCTTTCATTACTTCTGGGGTGGCAATGTACTTGTTGGCAAAGGATTTTTTTGGTCGTTTGGCGGCAGTTATTTCGGCAGTTTTCTATATTTGGGCTCCTTACCACGCAGTTGATATTTATGTCAGGGGAGCGATGAATGAATCCTGGGCAATGATTTGGTTCCCATTAATTCTTTGGGCAAGCTATAGACTTTTGAAAGACAAGAAAACGACTAAATGGATAGCATTATTGGCCGTGTCCTGGTTTGGATTGTTAACGTCGCACAATCTAATGGTGTTAATTTTCACTCCCTTGTTTGCTTTTTGGACTGGTATTTGGTTATTAAAATTTAAATCCTTTAAGCGTATCCCCCATTTGCTGGTAAGTGGAATTTGGGCTTTTGGTTTGGCTGCATTTTTTACACTTCCTGCATTAATAGAGAACAAATTTACCCACATTGATAGTGTGCTGGTTGGTTACTATGATTACAGTGGTCATTTTGCCACCATTAATCAATTATTATTCTCAAGGTTCTGGGGTTATGGTCCGTCAGTTTGGTTAGAGAATGACGGTATGAGTTTCCAAGTAGGTTACTTGCATTGGGTACTTTCTTTAGTTGTTTTTGGTTTGTTTGTTTACAAAGGCATAAAAAATAAAAAAATTGATACCACATTTTTGGCTGTGGAATTAATGTTTTTGGTTGGCTGGCTATCAACATTTTTTGTCCACAGTAAATCTACACCAATTTGGCTATTTGTATCTCCAATGAAGTATCTTCAGTTTCCTT
>JBBTWO010000017.1:0-5431 GCA_038062745.1 Patescibacteria group bacterium
TAGACATAGTTTTTATTCTATTTATTTAATTCGTTCTCGACTTTTTTTCGTCTTATCTATCAAGTTCTTCTAACCGCCTTTCTATATCTGATAACCTAGTAATTCTCTCTCTGGCAAGTGTTGCCTGCAAATCAAGAAGAAATTTTCTGCGTTCTTCTTTTGCTGTATTTATTTCTTCTTGGGTTTGGACTGGGATAACTTTTGTTTCCTCTTTTAAGATTTTGTTCCACTCAGTTTGAATACTGTGAGTTCGAAGTATTGCAACAAGGGGAGCTTTGTCATCCACATCCCAAGTTCTGGCAAATTTAGCCCAACCACCAAAATCTTCTTGGGACTCCATATGATCCTTAATTTGCCAAGCTAACTCCATAATTCCACCCTCACTCTCGTCTACTTTAGCACCACCTTCAGCGGCAGTTTGGAGTCTAAAACAAATATATCTAATTTGTCTTCTGGTTAAGTCTTTAAGTGTTAAATTTTGTTTAGTCATATATATTGTTTATGGATTACTATAATTTCTTTCATCGTTTGCAGTTACCGTAATGGAAATTCCAGTTGCTTGAGTAATGGTTGAGGTAACCGATACCCATTCAGCCAAAGGTAATCCTTGAGCAACAACTGTAACAGGTGCTGCGGTTCCACCAGTTCTACCTCCTTGGACATTATTAGTATAGTCAAAATCGAAGTTAACAGTTGATGATGTAATTTGACCACTAATGTCACTTCCTGCGTTATTGTCAACAATGATGGCTCCTGCTGTATCAAATGGATTTTCCTCAACGGTAACCGAGGCTCCTGCTGCTTCATTGACTGGATTATTGCTGTCTTGTTTAGTGAGCGCCGCAGTATTTGCTCCAGTGTCTACGGCTCCTACTAAAAAGACCCCATTGTCATTGGTTGCTGCAAAGCCACTTGTTTTTATATAATCACCATTGACAAGGTGATCCAAAGTTGTCCCAGTCCAGCCTAAGGTACAAGTAGAGCCTGAGCTACCAGAAATGCCAATATTTGTGCCAGTTGTTGTGGTGATGTAGGTAAAGTACATGGTGTATTTAGTGTTGGCATCGGTTTCTGAGACCAAGTTGGTGGAGAAGGTGATAGTTCCAGCAGCCACAAATGGATAGGTACGCTCGGTTGAGGTAAGAGGTACACCTTCGCTGTTTAAGCCCCCGCCATCAACTGTGATGTCGCGAAACACCATGGAGTTTTGGTCGTTAACATTAAAGTTGCGAATAAGGACGCCGGGCTTGGTCTTTAAGGTATCACCAACGTATTCGAGTAAGTCTACTGCAACATTACCATTAACGGTTCCATAACCTCCTTGAGTACCATTGTTAGTAGTTGTACCGGTATTAATATTAGAAGTTTTTCTTAATTGTCTTTGGCCCCAATTGTAAATTTGTTGGGCAGTAGCAGTACCGCTTGTTAAGTAAACAACTCTATTAAAAGCGTAGTAGGTGGTACCAATTTGTTGTTCACCGTCATATGCTTGCCAGGTGGATGTTCCGCCAAAAGTAGCATAACCATTACTTGGAGTAGTAACAGTTCCTGCACCTGTACAAAAAGCCCATCTGCCGGTTCCATCTTTTACGACATCTGCAATTGAATAAGAAGTGGCTGCGGCTGTTGTGAAGCCTGCTCCTTTGAGATAAACAATTTTTACTTCCTGCCAGGGGCTGGTTGCGCTGTCTATGGTTGCGTCACTGGTGTTAATTTTAAGATCGGTTGAGTTGGATAAAGGCAACCTATACAAAACTGGCTCAAGAAGGGACAAGCCTTGTTCTGAAATAAGATTGTAACTGGAGAAAAGCTTTCCAGTGCCAGTGCCCGATGCAATGCGCAAGAAAACCTTTAAGTAGCCAGTATAGTCAGTTACTCCTTGGTCTTTAATTCTAATGGCTTCGTTTAAGTTACCAGTTTTATCAAAGTTGGTGGTAGAAGCTGAAAAACCGGCAACTTGTTGATAGTATGCTTGGTCTGCAGATGAATCAAAGTTACCAAGGGAGATGATACCTGCATATTGATCACCATCTACTTCAGTCCAGCCACCGTCCCTGATCAATTGTCTGGTTTGGGAATCGGCCAAGGTCCAGCCATTTTGCAAGGTGCCGTCGGTTTTGGTAAACATTTTAATGGGGAACTTAAATTTATTAAGATTGGTGTCTGTTTTCCATTCTTCTTTCAAAAATGAGTACACGGCTTGAAGAGTGACGCCTGAAGTGGAACCGGGGTTTGAGTCAGCTAAATTTCCAGCGACTAAAAGCTGAATTGTTTTAGCACCTGTGCTTATTACAACTTCTGTACCTTGATTTAGTGAATCTGGATCGACGAGTTTAGCCATTTAATTATTATCAATTAGGGGATGTAAGCAAGTCAATACGATCTTTCGAAAATATGCAAACAAGAATTCCTAATTGAAGCTGGTAAGCTACAAATTAGTACTGTTTTGTAGCTTGACAGGCTACAAATTAATGCTAAAATGGAGCATGAGAAAGTATCAAAGAACAATTGAAAAAGACATTGAAGATTATCTTACTTCGGATGACTACGAGATATTCTTCATCTGGGGACCTAGAAGATCTGGGAAAACAACTTTGCTTAAGCAGTTGTCAGAAAAACTTTCTGTCCCTGTTTTTAATTTTGATATTTTAAGTGATCGTGAACCATTTGTCCGTACGCGTGAAGCCTTAGGAAAGTTAGCATCTGATCATAAAATTATTCTTATTGATGAAATTCAAAATTATCCTGAAGGAACTATAGCTGTTAAAATTTTGCATGATGAATACAAAGTGAAAATAATTGCTACTGGAAGCAGTGAACTTAGACAAAAATCCAAAGACTTTGATACATTAGCTGGTAGATTTACTGAGCACTTTTGTTTACCACTTTCTATTTATGAAATAACCCAAAATTCGAAATTTCCTACATACGAGGAGAGCAATTTTTTGCAGAAGTTGCAAAAAGATTTACAAATTTTTGGTGCTTATCCTGAGGTTTATACAAATACAGATCTTTTAGAGGCGCAAAAGATTGATTTGTTGCAGATAATTTTTGATACATACATCTTGAAAGATATTATTGATATCTATAATTTAAAAAATACCAAGCTTGCAAAAGATATTTTAACAAAGATTGCTCTTCAAATTGGGTCTGAAGTTTCCATAAATGAAATAGCCAACGATTTAAAGGCAACAGCTTCAACAGTTTCAGATTATATTGAGATCTTTATTAAAAATTATGTTCTCATTCCACTTCCATCTTTTAAAACAAACCTAAGAAGAGCAGTCTCTGCAAACAGGAAACTCTTTTTCTACGATCTTGGTATTAGAAATATTTTGGTCAAAGACTTTAGGGAACTAGATATAAGGCCAGATAAAGGCGGAGTGTTTGAAAATTTTATTGTGTCAGAAATTGAAAAACAGAGGAGGAATCAAAAAGTCCACCAATCCCTCTATTTTTATCGTGAATATGGAGGACAAGAAGTTGATCTGGTTTTGGAAGATTATAAAAAACAGTATAAAACTTTGGAAATAAAAGCAAACGAAGATACTAAAAGTAAAGATATTTTTCCCGTAAAGCATGATTTTAAAGTTATAAATTCAAAAAATTACTTTAATACGATTTCCGAGACTGTTAAGTAATTAAGGATTTGTATAGAAGGGATCGGTGTCCAGCTGGATTGTTAGAGTAGTGGTGCCACTTGATGGCAGGGTGACATTGTTGACAGTTTTGGGTTGGTAACCTGCAACATTTAAGACATTGACGTAAGTTACTGTTCCACCGCCCGAGGAATATGAATAGGTAGTTGTGCCATCTGTAATGTTGTCTTCTTCAAATAAAATTGTGGTGTCAGAATTTTTTACAATTGTTACTTCACAGTTTTGAGTCAGGGCTGCTCCTTCGGAGTCAACAATGTTTATCACTAAAGATGCAGAGGAGGCAACAGTGGTCGAAGCTCCTGCGCCATTTCGAACAGAAATAGTACCTGCTCCACTTCCTGTAACATTTAAGGTAACTGATCCCCCAGAGTTGTTGTAAATTACTTCATTTCCCGTTGAGCCATCAGCAGATGCATAACTAAAAAATGAGTTACTTGCAAAGGCATATGTCCCGGCAGTGGTGATTTCCAGGGCATGATTTGAGCCATCCGAGGTGAAGGAGCAATTACTAATATTGGCTGGATTATTGGCAAGGATGGTAGCCGACGAAGTTGAACTGTCAAAAGTACAGCCATTAAAAACTGCACTTGCTTGGGTGATTAGGCCACATCGCCTGAAAGTTGACGTGTTAATTGTACTGTTGGCCAAAAAGGTAAAAGTGTTCATATCGGTAAATACACAACCATCAAAATTGACATCAGCATTATCAGTTACAACGAGCGTCCCCTTTGAAACTGTACCCAAAGATTTAATGGAAATGTTGGTCCAATCAACCCGACTGGTGGCATTTTGAATCTCAAAGGTATTAAAAGTTGCAGCCACCTTCTTAGTATTGGCAACTAAAATATTTTTATTGCTGTCCCTAAAATCAACAGCAGTCCCTGAGGATCCCATCAAAAATCTGCATTGCATGAGATATCCACCATCGATTGCCTGGAATTGACCATATCTGCGGTAGCCATTGGTGCCATCATTGTAATCATTAAATGTTGCAGCTCCTGCAAAAGTTGCATAATTTCCAGCTTCGCCATTGGTGCAGGTAAAATCTCTTCCATGGCGGAAAGCATCAATTCCCAAAGGCTGACCTTTAGATGGACCGGCTGCCGGAACATTGGCAGTTGCGCCAAAATATTGCAAAGTGGCAGAGGGGGAGCCAGTTGTATCGTCGGCCGTTGTTGTTGGATCAACTACACCACACACCCAACCACCATATGTTAAAGTATCTTTTCCACGAATGTCCCAGGCCTTGTAAGCCGTAGTGGCACTTCCTATTAGTAGTTGCATACCTCCTGGACTTCCAGCTTCGACGTCAAGAGAATTTGGTGCCCAGTAATAAATCCACATATATACTGCTTTGCCTGAGGAGACAGTTTGGCCACTACCCATGTTATATATGATTCCCTTAATAGCAGTTGACCAGCCAGCTTTTGAAATACAATTTGATCCTTGGATAAAAAAGTCAGTTTCAGGTGCTACTAGTCCCGAAGCTCCACCCCCCAAAGCAGTCCAGCCGGTTGTGGAAGCCATGTCGGTTAGTAAATCTGTCAAATCTGAAGCATATGTTGGTACTGCCATGTATTTATGATATCAAAAAAATCAAATTAACTTCTAGTTTTCTGGGACTTTGTGGAGATGAATAAGATATTTTTTCCTC
Organism: Patescibacteria group bacterium; assembly: GCA_038062745.1. Taxonomy (GTDB): domain Bacteria; phylum Patescibacteriota; class Microgenomatia; order UBA8517; family UBA8517; genus JBBTWO01. The sequence goes on from JBBTWO010000017.1 coordinate 5,314, forward strand.
AAAATTTGCCAATCAATGATTAAAATTACAAAGACAGCCACAGAAGTTAAGGCTGTAAGGAGTATGTTTCTGACAAAAACTTGATTTGGACCAGCTAAATAATAGTCTTTGGGGATGT
>JBBTWO010000018.1:0-6500 GCA_038062745.1 Patescibacteria group bacterium
CAATAATGGAAATTTAATTTGCGATTCTCCTGATAAAGAATGTTTTAAAGGGCAAACACTTCAGCTTTGTTGGGGGAATCCGGCAAGTTCAGCGAACCAGTCGGACACTCCAGCGATGGAAGCGAGTGTTTTTTATCTTAGTACTGCAGGATCTTATAAAGATGCTGAGATTGCAAGATACACCGCTGATCCAAATAGCATTCGTACCGCCGCTGGAGCCGATTCTAACAACTTTACCCCAGCACAAGCAACGGAATGCACAATTGATGGTAAGAAATATGCTTTCCAAACAACTCTCGACTTTTCGAGTATACCAACGACGGATGAAGATGAAGGATTATTGTTTATGATTGTCAAAAGTTTCTATAATACCAGTTTTGCTCACTCGTTTGGTGTGAATGTTGACTATCCTGACAACACCCAATTGCCCTCACAAGGAAGAAAAATTGTTTCAGTCGGAACTGCAGGAGAAGCAACCAGAAAAGTAGAAGTAAATACCCTTTACCGGGCAATGCCTGCAGTTTTTACCAATGCAATTTTTGCTTTAGGAGGAATAACAAAATGAGCTTAGTTGGACTTGATATTGGTTCAAAAACGATAAAAGCAATTGAGCTGTCAAAAGAAAAAGAAACTTTTGTTTTGAAAGCTGCTGGAGTAATTGCCTATAATGGAATTGACCTGGAACATATTCAGGATGAGAAAGATTTTGTGAAACTGGCACAATCAATTAAACAACTTTTTAAAGATATAAAGATAAGTACTAAAAATGTAAATATTTCTCTTCCTGAAGCACAAGTATTCACTAGATCAATCAATTATCCCTGGCTAACAGATCAAGAGATTGCCTCAGCCATTAAGTGGGAAGCAGAACAATATATTCCAATTCCTATAGCTGAAGCCATTGTTCAACACCAAATTCTGGAGCGGAAACAAAACACCACTCCACCGGAAGTAGCAGTTTTATTGGTTGCTTCCCCAAGGGCTTTGGTTGAAAAATATGTTCGACTGGTAACAATGGCAGGATTAAATTGTGTTTTTGTTGAAACAGAACTGATTGCCTTGGCTCGGTCTCTTGCTCCCATTAATCAAACCTGTTTGTTGATTGACTTTGGAGCCAGATCAACAGATTTGGCGATTGTCAAAAATGGTATGTTAATGTTCTCACGATCAATTCCGACAGGTGGTGAAGCTTTTACCCGCGCTGTGGCTCAATATTTGGGTGTAAATCCAAGCCAAGCTGAAGAATATAAAAAAACCTATGGGCTTTCTGTCAGTCAGTTGGAAGGAAAAGTAAGTGCGGCCATTGACCCAGTTTTCAGAATTGTGTCTGAAGAAATTAAAAAAGCGATTCATTATTACCAAACCGAATTAAAAGGTGAACAGCCAGCTTTAGTTATTCTTTCAGGTGGTGCCTCTGGTATGCCTGAGGCAAGTACGTATTTGACTCGAGCAATAGGTGTTGAAGTGGCAGTGGGAAATCCATTTACGAAAGTACAAATGCAAACCAATGTTGCCAAAACTCTAACCGCCTATGGTCCCCTTTATGCCATTGCGGCTGGCCTTGCTATGAGGGGAGAGTAAAGAAAATGGCAACTAATAACATTAATCTACTGCCTTCAACCTACAATATTCAAAAGGGATTAAATGACGCGGTTAGTATAGGCAAAAAAGTGCTTATTGGTGGAGCATTTTTGTTAGTATTTTTAGCAAGTGTCTGCTCATTGGCAATTGTTTTTTTTACTAGACAATTGAATACTCAAATCCAGAGGAATAATCAGTTAAAGTCTGGTATTGCCGAACTCGAAGCCGTGGAACAGAGATATTTTTTAATTAAAGACAGAGTTGGAAAAATAAGTAAAGTCCTTAGTAGCAGAAAGCTTGAACCAACTATTGATCAGTTGGCCGTATTTACTGATACTTTGCCTGAAAACACAACCGTTAGCTCTGCTGAAGTAACATCTGGCACAATTAACATAGAGTTTTTGGTTACCAGTTCTCAAAGTGTTGTTCAGTTAATGAGTCAAATTATTTCAAATGACCAATATAGTCAGGTGTCTTTGAAGAATTTTCAGTTTAATCCAGCTAAAGGCTATTTAATCTCTTTTGAAATACAGAAATGAACACTTATAAAAAAATACTAATTCCGGCCGGCTTACTGTTAGTTCTTTTAGTTGCCTTTTTTCTGGCAGGAAAATATTTTTTAGGTAGAATATCTGGCTTGAATAGCCAAATAACTGCTGCTAAAACTGAGCAAATTGCTCTGCAAGCAAAGCTGGCTATTTTAGAGGAAAATCAAACGAGTGTTGATAGCTTTAAGGAAAAGGTTGTTTTGGCTCTTCCTAGTGAGAATCCAGTCTTGGCTGGTGTAAGCCAAATAAGGTCTGCCGCAAGTGCTGGTGGGGTAATAATTAATAATTTATCAGGAGGCCAAATAACAAAAAAGGATGATGTGAATCAGATAGCCATCTCATTTGACTTGGAAACTGATATTGCTACAGCTTTCGCTGTCGTAAAAGCTATTTCTAATTCTGCACCTGTTTCTACTATTTCAAAGTTTAGTATTGTAAGTTCATCTGAAAATCCCAGGATTTCTGTAGTCATAAATTATCATTGGTCTGCCCTTCCCAAGCAGTTGCCAGATATTACTGACAGCTCAAAACAATTAACTGACGAGGAACAAAAGGTGCTAGCTATTATTTCCAATATGAATTTTGTGAATTTTGATCAAGATATTCACCCGGTTGTTCGGGGTGATTCTCCTGACAGGGTTAATCCTTTTGTGCAATAAAAAATTACTGTTCAACAACTGAGATGTTGACTGAAGTTTGAGCAATTACAGCTGGAACTGAAAGAATTTTTCTTAAGGTTTTGATAGTTTTTCCCTCTTTGCCAATGATCAGGCCAATTATATCTTTGTCTGCTTTGACTGTTAGACCTACTCGGCCGTCAATATTTTCCTCTTCAATCTCAAATTTGTCAGAACCGGTTATTTTGGTAATTAAGAATTTTAGTAAGTCGTGCATATTATTTTTTTGCGATTAATTTTTGGACACTTGGGGAAATTTGGGCACCTTTGGCAATCCAGGCTTTTATTTCTTGCTTTTTGATTTCAAGGTTTCCCTTGCTTGGGTACCAGTAGCCAAGAGTTTCCAAAGCTCGACCAACATTCTTCTTGGCTTCATCAACGGCAACTATTCTATAAAATGGGGCTTTCTTTCTACCTATTTTTGATAATCGTATTTTTACCATTGCTCTATCAGGCTATTTTAGCTTAAGTTGGCTCGTGTGACAAGCAGGGCGTTAAGTGCATTTTCAGCTGCTTTTTGTTGGCCTTCAGCCTTGCTTTTCCCGACGCCATTAGCTATTGGCTTGCCATCAACTAGAACCTGGATCGTAAATTCCTTGTTATGATCCGGACCAACTTCTTCAATAACTTTATATTTGGGTGTTGGCAAGCTTTTTGCTTGAATAAGTTCTTGTAATCGACTTTTGGCGTCTTTTAGTGGTTGGGAGAGTTTCTCGTCGATTTCGATGAGCAAGTGATCATTAATAAATTTACTTGCGGCGGTAAGTCCCTGATCAAGGTAGATTGCTCCAATAAGTGCTTCAACGCTGTTGGCCAGTAGAGATGGGTTTTGTCTGCCTCCCCCGTCTTCTTCTCCCTTGGACAAGAAAAGTTCACTTCCAATATCCAGTTTGGTGGCAATTTTTGCCAAATTGACTGTATTGACTATATTGGCTCGCAGATTAGTCATAAAACCCTCCTTTTCCTTGGGGAATTCTACATACAACCTGGTTGAGACGATAAGTTCCAAGACCGCGTCTCCCAAAAATTCCAACCTTTCATTGTGATCTCTGACTCCTGAGTGTTCATTAACCCAAGATCTGTGAGTCAGAGCAGTTTTCAGCAAACTTACATCATTAAAGTTTTCTTGCAGTTTAGTTAAAAATTTATTCTTCATATTTTTTAGAATTAACAATTGCCCCTAGTACCCCATTCACAAATCCTGGAGTGCTCTCTGCCCCATACCTTTTGGCAATTTCGACAGCCTCATCAATGACCACCTTTTCAGGAGTTTTTTTCTGATTTAATTCATAAATTGCCAAGCGTAGAATAGCAAGATCAATTTTGTTGATTTTTGAGATTGGCCATTGAGGAGCAGAAGCTTGAATCTGGTCATCGATTTTGTCGCTTACGGCTAAAACCTTTAACGTGTCGGTAGACAGATTATCCTTTTGGAAAGTCGAGGAGAAAAGTTGTTTAACGGTGGCAATTCTTTTTTTATGCCTTGGGTCTTGGGCGGATTTCATATAGACTTGTATTTTCCACAGAACTTACAAACAGTGTGAGGGAATTTGAGTTCCCCACAGTTTGCGCATTTGACTAAGGTTGGAATGGTCAACCGGTTGGTTGCAGCATTTTTTCTGAGTCCTGTTCTAGCTTTTGTGTGTTTCCTTTTTGGTAATGGTGTCATGCGAACCCAATTTTAGCAGATCGCCGGCTACATTTCTAGATCTAATGATTAAATCAGTGTCCTGCCAGGTGGCGATTTTAAGTTCTGGAAAACCAGATTGCCTGGTGCCAAATATTTCCCCGGGACCTCTCATTGCCAGATCCAGCTCTGCCAATTCAAATCCAGACATGGTTTTCTTTAGAGCCGCAAGTCTATCAAGTGTTTTTTGGGTGTCTGATTCAGTCATCACCAAGCAGTAAGATTTTTTACTCCCTCTGCCAACACGACCTCGAAGTTGGTGGAGTTGAGCCAAGCCAAAACGATCAGCAGCTTCAATCATCATAATGGCAGCGTTGGCTACATCAATTCCCACTTCAACTACTGGAGTAGTGACTAAAATGTCAATTTCATGGGCTTTAAATTTGTCTAAAACTGCATTTTTCTGCTTTATGGTCTGTTTGCCGTGGAGTAGTCCCACCCGCAAATCTTTATACAGATTTTGCAGTTTTTCATATTCTGCCTTTGCTCCCCTCACACTTTGCAAAGTTTCAGCATCTGACTCTTCAATTAATGGACAAACCACATAGGCTTGGATTTGCTCTTTGTTTATCTGTTCACCAATCCAAGCATAGGCTCCATCCCGCTTTTCTGGTGGAACTAACCAGGTAGTTATTTTTTGCCTTTCCTTGGGCAATTCTTTTAAGACTGATAGATCTAAATCACCATAAAAGCTCATGGCAACTGTTCTTGGAATTGGAGTTGCAGTCATAGTTAAAACATGCGGAACTTTTGTCTTACCACCAACTTTTTTAACAAGATGATTTCTTTGTTCGACCCCAAAGCGGTGTTGTTCGTCAATAACTACTAAGGACACATTGTCAAAATTTAGCTTTTGGTGAATAAGTGCATGGGTGCCGATAAAAATATCACTTTTGGTTAGACTATTCCCTTTGCTTTGAGAAGTAATCAGAGTAACAGTTAGATCAAGCGGTTCAAATAAGTCTTTAATAGTATTGTAATGTTGTTGGGCCAATATTTGCGTTGGAGCCATAATAATAGTTTGATAACCATTGGCAAAACTGACAAAAGCAGCAGCTGCTGCAACGACCGTTTTTCCACTTCCAACGTCTCCTTCCAACAGTCTATTCATTGGAGTTGGCTTGGCCAGGTCGTCGATAATTTGGCCAATTGCTGTGTCTTGAGAAGTAGTTAATTTGAAAGACAAAAGACTAAAGAATTCTTTTAAGATTTTCTTGCTAAGTTTTAAGGTGTAGCTGGCTTGTAGATTCTCCCAATCTTTCTTGCGATGCATTGTGGCCAAGTGCATGAGCAAAAGTTCATTAAATGCCAAGCGTTTTTTCCCCAATTCAAAAGCTTGTTCACTTTGGGGGAAATGAACATTCATAATTGCCTGCCTGAAACCAATCAACTTTTCTCTTTGCAGAATCTCCTCTGGTAAGAATTCCGACAGATCAATTTGGCTTTCCAATACTTCTGCGATTCTTCTTCGCAACCACTTTGAAGAAATACCAGCGGTCTCGTGGTAAATAGGTAATAGTCGACCTGTATGAACTCCTTGAGTGTTTATTTCATATTCTGGAGAAATAATAACTTTCTTTCTGCCAAACCAAACTACTTGTCCGGCAACTGAGATGTTGTAACCAACTTTAATGGAATTTAAGATGAATGGTTGATTAAACCAGACAACTTCAATTTTTCCAGTTTTGTCAGCAAGGGTAAACAGTTGAAGTTTTTTACCATTTCGGGTGTATTGGTTTTTGGCTTCTGTCACTTCTCCTTTTATGGTTACAATTTCGTCGATTTGCAGACTGGAAATATTTGCAGTTTTTCGAAAATCAATAAACCTAAAGGGGATGTGGTGAAGCAGGTGATTTATGGAGGTAATTCCTAGTTTTTCTAATTTTTTGGCATATGATGGACCAACGAAATTAAGCGTCTCAATAGAATCAGAAAGTTGTTGCATGAGACAATAATATCAGACAGAGGTTAAAAAAGAGAGATTATATAAGGAATAAAAGGAACGAA